>NZ_CAWNBB010000044.1:0-7062 GCF_963872585.1 Vibrio sp. 10N.222.47.A9
TGCTCATATGTATTACCTATGCATTACATCAAATTCAAAAGAAACGCAGCCAGTTTTCGGTAATCGTTATTAACAAGAGAGCCCGATTTATAAAAGCGCACAGGAGAGGAAACGGCATTAGCTTGTCCGACATGCTCAGAACGACGGACAGATACTGGTAGCAATTTATCTTGTACTACCTCCAATTCCTCATCAATGAACTCATTAATAATAGTGTTTCTTGAGTCGACCTCGTTCCTCAGGATCAGATAATTGCCTTCATCCTCCTTAATTTCATAGACAGCTTCGAGTAAAGAGCTAATGCCGTCTAATGAAAATGCACCTGAATCTACAGGGATCAAGATAAGGTCTGAAGCCTGGATTGCGTTAAGAGTCGTTAGGGATAAGTTTGGTGGCGTATCAAGAAGAATGAAATCATAGGTATCACCTAACTTCGCTAATTGCTTTTCTAAAATTCGTTCACGATTAATCTTTGTCAGTGATGTTTCGATGACACGTGACAACTGAACATCAGCGGGAACGACATTGAGGTTTTCAAGAGAGTTCCCATTAATCTGTGTAGGTTGAATTAAATCGACAATGGACACAACTTTAGGCTTATCAAACAAAGCAGCCATCGTCTCTTCAAACTTAAAATCACGTTGTCCGGTTAACGTTTTAGAGCAGTTCCCTTGAGGATCGAGGTCAATAACTAACACTTTTCGTTTTCGTGCAAGCTCAGCCCCTAAATTGACAAGAGTCGTGGTTTTTCCAACGCCACCTTTTTGGTTCGCCGCGCTGATGATCTTAGTTTTCATAATAAACACCTCATGTATTACATGTGTAATACACAATAAAAAAACAAAAGCACACTGTCAATGTATTACATATGTAATACACCTTTTCTATCAACACTTAAAGTTATTCCCCCGTTACCAGTCGATGATGTCAAGACACTAAAAATCCTAAAGAAAGTGACACCAGCCGCGAGATCACTATCCGTATGAATCAAGTTATTAGGCTCCTCACCAACCAAAACTTCTTGGTTAAGTTAATCCCAACACTAGAATCAAAGTCAGTTCTGAAATTGAAAATATTGTGACTACGACGGGGGCACTGTTTAAGCATGAATCGGATTCATCAAGTCCCGACGCGCCATCGATATTTGGAGCGATCTGACTCACACCAGAAAGACGCGAATTTAAACCCAAAGAATGGCTAAGTTTTGCCTACTGGCGTGATGAGCAGCGCCAACTGGTTGAACGCCACGACAAGGGTTGACCACAACTTCTCGGTAATTGAGGTGTTCAACTTTGTCAAAAATATTTTGAATCATCTGCTTGGCCGCAACCAGATATTCAAGGGCAATGTATTTCGCGATATCCTTGAGGTCCGATCACGCGACTCACTCCAAATCACTTCAGCCATTTTGACATCTTGTTCTTAGCTTCATCCTGACTCAAGGACTTGCCTTGTGAAATGGCGCGCTCCCCACATGCGATCCCTTCAAGGATAACCAAACGGTTTTGCATAAAATGATAGTCGTCCACATCAACCAAATACGCAGAAGGTTTACCGTGTTCGGTGATTAGCACAGGTTCATTGGTGTAGTGTAAGTCCGCTAGGATTTGGGACGCTTGACGCTTGAGGCTTGAGGCTTGAGGGAAGTAACGAGCTCGACTTTCATAAGAGTAACTCCAAAATAAGAGTAATAAAGTGATACTGTTGTATCACTTTCAAGGTGCCAGGTTTAGCGCAGAGATATTGAGCGTTAAGAATCACTCTTAAGTCATGCTTCTTATGAGTAGGAAACTCACTCAACAACGCACAAACAGCAAATGGCGTCACTTTGGTTTCGGCCTTAGAGCCTTGCTATTCTTGTGATAAGATACCCTCACCAGAAAATAATCGATGTCAACAATGTCAGAACATTCATACCATCAACTTCTTAAGTCGACCTTCGAAAACACTCTTCTACACCTTTACTTCAAAGTAAAAATTTCCAGTCACTTTGTTAAAGAAGAGCAACGAAACAAGATCATCATTGACTTCTTAAAGCCAAAAATCAAACAAGCTCGATATAGCCTTATCAAAAAAAAGCTTAAAACTGTTTGTTTGATGAAGAGTAAGTTTGGCTCAATTGAAAAACACTTAGAAAGCGTTTTATCTCAATATTCAGCGATAGAGAGCAAAAACGACGTTGATAAGCTTTATGCCTTGCTAGAACGCTTTGAGAAGAGCGGATTAGAAACAAAACTTATTGAAGAGACCCCTAAGCAGGAAATGGACGTTGTTTATATCGACAGAGCACATATTGATCATTGCTTCGATATTGAAAACCGTCAGATTGCACCCATTTCGCTGTTTATACATACGAATGAATTAAACAGATTCACTAAGAGCTTAGCAACCCAACCTTATTTCACATATGAGTTGTGCCAAGCAAGTGAAGAGTTGAATAACTATCATTACAAAGTCCACCCAATTAGCTAACCATACTGCTTATCACACACTGTTTAGCCTTAACTGGTCCAAGACCCTTGTGAGTGCTTACCTGTACTTTTCCATAAATTGTCTATCCTGTACCTTAGTAATTGTCCCACAGCTATATGAAGCGCCAACTAACACAACCAAATCTAAAACGTTGGGCACTTCCAGCCCAAATCAAGATGTGTTGTACGCGATTTACCAAGCGGTACTACCGTCCTTTTTTCATCACAATCAAGGCCAATCTTTTGATCTTCTAACAGTAAGCTGATCAGATATAAGCCTAACGCTGAATGATCTTGGCCATTCGTCTTCACCGCTACGGCTTCAACAATGAATTCAATTCCTGTTGACAGTGTCTCTTTATCTTTAAAAGACATAACTCCTCCCTTAAGTTACTGTGTAAATATACAGCAATATGGAGCGAGTGAATCCATATTTAAACAAATTGAGACATCAATCACATTGAACAGGGTCATGTCGACTCACCCTTAGAACACATTTCATGTCTTTAAAAAGGAGCTCGCGGACAAAAAGTAAGAGAGGAGATGATCGGGTGTCCAATAAATGCAACCTAGTCTCAACTCTATAATTGAATTTACTAAGGGACCTCGTTTTTAGTCGATAGTTACTCATTATTATTTAACTCAAGGAAAAGCCGACTCAAGCACCGCCTTCTTTTTCCCTACTTCATACTCCGCCCTCTCTAACGTTATAGGGGCAGATATCTGATGAACAGCATAATTACCACGAGGCTCTGGCCCATTTCGCCTACTTTCGGATAAAGCAGACTTGACCCATTCAAACAGATAGACGTAACGACTGACGGTCTGGCGACACAAGTTCGCCTTACGCGCCACCAAACCAATCGTGAGCTCCTGATTTTTGCGTAACAGAAACAGACAGGCGCGGATAATTCGGCGAGTGGTCTTCGTCCGACGAAGGTTATGAGTTCTTCTGGCCGCTCTACGCTGCCTTTCCTGTAAACTTAATCCACTATCCAACCTCATCACACCTCGCTGGCAGTCTGACCGAGCACAATATTTATCCCAGGTCCAACGAGAGACGCTTTTTACCACCGCTAACACCTCACTGCATGGCAAAGACGGCTTACCCACCAAATTGGCATTATTGATATGTGCAAAGCTCTCTACACGGCCTTTAAAATTCGTATAGCTGCCCTTTTCCCTTTCTTCGTCGACGATGTCATAAGCGAACCGGCGAGTACGTTCAAACAAAGTACAATTCCGGGAATAAGAAACGTCACTCTCTTGACGAAGCCACGGCCGCGTACTCTCCAGTTCAAGCGAATCCGCTAACTCGTTAAGTTCATAGACACTGCGGTGAAGTTCGGTTGTCTGCCACCAAGGATGAAAGGGCGTTTTGGCAACAGGCCCTGAATAACTCAAGTCCGCCTCCAATCGCAAGGCTAACACGCGATAAATGGCTTTGAGGTACTGAATGGGTTTGGAGCGAGCCTGATCACTGGTGCAAACCGGTACAATGGCATAAAAAAGGTGGGCTTTATTACTGGTACGGTTTCGGACAATCATATTGGGGGGCGGCAACCCTTCATCTTGCCAAATGTAGGGATTGGGGAAAGCTCGGTGTTCATGATCAATATCGAAAACCATCCACGCCTGCATCTCTTTTCGATTGACCTGCATATAGGGCCATCTGACGGCGTAGTTTCGAGGTCGAATTAGCATCGCGGTTTTGTTGTCACTGCACCTCGACAAATAAGGCGCTTCCTCAAGCAGCCGGCTCAAACACGACATAGACGAAGACGCAGCGTATTCAGAATGAGCCGTCATCGGCTCGCCCTCACCGCCCCTTGTCCACGTTGACTTCCAGACTCGCTCTGGATAAACACCCTTTCCAAGGCCTCGTACGTTACGACCGAGTTGACGCTCTTAGTGGCGCCCAATAAGCCTGTCGAACCTGATGAATCCTTTCCATTCAGGCGTTCAATTGCTAAGTATTCGTCATTTCCCCTCACCCCGCTTTTCACATAACAGCGGAATTCATCACGCCATTGGTCTTCGCTCACTACCGCTAGATAGAAGACCGCTTCTTGGCTTGTTTGAAGAAGCACCTTACCGCCTATGACCACCCACTCATGATTATTCATCACGTTTTCCTTGGCTAACAGGCTCTCCTTTGGGAGCAGCCAATGACGTTACTCAGGCTAAGGACAACGCGTTAAAGCCAACGCTGTCTGATTCTTTGCATTCGCTTTTCAAGGCCGAATAAACGAATTCGCAGCCGTACTTGTTCAAACACCCGATTCGAATGCCTTAATTGATACGTTAACCTCATCCACTCAACCAAGTTGACGGTCACATAACTCGCGTCGGATGCGCCTGATATAGCGAAGGCCTCTTCGCTTATCTTCTTCTGTTAATCCATGACCAGACCTTTCAGAAGATGGCTTATGAACCGGAGCAATGAGCATCACCCCTCCGAATGAATACTTGAAACTGATATACCACTAGCGCCCACCTTTCCGCCCTATCGCTTTGAGCAGACCAACACCTTGATTCAGTTTTTCCAAACTATTGAGGAGCAAAACCTGACCGCTGATATTCGCGTGTACGGTCTGAACAATCTCATATTTCTGTGCCCGAGTAAGCCTAGGCTTTCCTGCATACTCCAAAGCCATTCGAGACAACTCACCCGAATGGGTCGAGCTCTCTAGTGCGCACAAAACAAAGGCATCATCCGTAGTGTTGGGCGGTATATAAGCCGTGACCACACCCAGCCCAAGAAGTAAGCTGTTTACAATGATGTGATTACCGCTCACTTTGGCGAGAGTGATGGCTTCAACACAACTCAGGACATGAGGCTGCTCAGGATTAAGTTTATTCCGCAGCATGGTCGGACTCATCCCTATAACCTCTGCCAGCCTAGCCATATTCTCTGACCTAGCGAACACGCAACACGCCTCATTAAAGGCCCCTTGTTTTATGCGAGAAAATTCGCCTATTGAGTCAATTCCGTTCATAACCAATACTCAATTGAACAAAGACGAGATGACAACGAAACTCCAACCAAGAATGTTAGCCCCAACGGACAAAGCTCTTTGGTTGAAATTATGAAAGATAAACGCATGGCTATTTACCCCATTCTCTCCAACGTTTCACGCGTTGCCATTTCTAGCAACATGACCATATTGATGAGAGGGGTTTCTTTACCTTTTGCTTTAGTTTTAATAGGTAAGCGACCATCAGCTACCCAATCCATGATGGTGCGTTTCGGCATTCCGGAGAACTGAGAGTATTGGTCGTACGTCATGAAAGGCGTATTTAGGACTACTTGATATGAGAGCATAATGATATCCTGCTTAGTCATTGAATGTTTAATTTCGGAATGACGAGTTGCACCCCACCATTTCGAACTCAATCGCGATTATTGATCACATATGAATAACAAGCAACTTAAAATAGACCAAATATCGTATTTGGGAGGTAGGGATATTATCAAGAAATTGATAGATATCACGAATTCAGACCGCCAACAGGACGTAGCAGACGTATTTGGCATCCCAAAATCAACAATTGCGACTTGGCGACAGAGAAACCTTACTCCCTTTGAAATTGCAGTAAGGACTCATTTGAGCACTGGAGTCTCACTTGAATGGTTACTTCTAGATAAAGGCGAACCGTACCCTAAAACACCAACCCAAAAGCATATTAATAAGAAGAACGAATCGAAAACTCTTTTCGATATCGACTGTTTCTCTATTGACGACGGTAAATTGGTTGAGAAAGGGATACTTGCATTCGATAAAGCTCTTCTAGACGAGTTAGGTGTGAGCAATGTAATAGCAATCAAAGATGGAACTACTACGTTCCTTATAAATAAAGAATCTCACCAAGCAGTAAGCGGTACATACCTAGTTGATATGGACGGCCTACTCTCGCTAAACGACATCCAGCGCTTACCAGGCAAAAAGCTAGCAATCAGCTTTAACGGTTCGATTCTAACCGTCGAAGAAGATGAAGTAAGTGTTGTAGGTAAAGTCGCGTTAGTGATAGAAAAGCGTTAACTGTTGCACTCATCTGTTTGAGAGCACTGCAGCTAATTTGATTAATAGCGTCACCGATACTTAACGAGCCTCTTATCACCCTACCCTCGTGGGGAGTGGCACTTGCAAAGAAAAAGACGGCCTTATGGCAGTCTTCTTCTTTGGCTCAGTGTTGGTCGTTGTGCAATATCTAAGTAGTCCTTAAACATTTTTGGACAAAAGCTTGTCAGCGCTTTTACTAATTTAGCAAATCATCGAGAACCACAGATATTACAAAGTACGTTGTTTCGAGCTAACGCTAACGCGAAAGCTTAATTTCGGTACGCATAGAGTGTGACTAAGTTAAATAAACATGCTTATAAAAACCATATTGCATGGTCGTAAGTCACTTAATCATATGCTTAATTAAGAGACTTGGACACCTTTAAAAGCTAGATTCTCCGTTATGATGAACATCAGCCAGAGCCTAGCCATCGTCGATAAAGATTGACTCGTACATGGAAGTTTTATTTGAAAGAGTGCTGACTCACAATTACCTTAGCTAGTATTTCGGCTTTGTTGCGTAATTC
>NZ_CAWNBB010000045.1:0-1053 GCF_963872585.1 Vibrio sp. 10N.222.47.A9
GCTTTGTTGCGTAATTCAATGGAACTAAATCAAGAACCTACGATCTGATCAGCTACGTTCACTCTATCTCGTAGCCCTATGCCTAAACCACGTTACAAAACAACCAACTGGAAGCAATACAACCAATCACTCATTAACCGTGGTTCTCTGACCTTTTGGATTGATGAAGAAGCAATAAGCGGGTGGGCGCAAAGCAAACAGAATAAGCGCGGGAGGCCGCGTCGGTTCAGTGATTTAGCTATCACGACAGCACTTATGGTCAAACGAGTTTTTTCTATGCCATTGAGAGCGCTTCAAGGATTTATCGACTCGATATTTAGGTTAGCTCATGTACCGTTAAGTTGTCCGCATTACACCTGCATCAGTCGTAGAGCCAAGCAAGTTGAGGTTTCATTTAAGACTAAAGCGAGAGGAGCAATACAGCACCTAGCTATTGATGCTACTGGCCTTAAGGTTTATGGCGAAGGTGAATGGAAAGTCAAAAAACACGGGACGGATGGCAAGCGTAGAGTCTGGCGAAAGCTTCATATTGCCGTCGATACCAACACTCATGAGATCATTGCCGCCGAGCTAAGTTTATCGACGGTTACAGATGGAGAAGTACTCCCGAACTTACTGAAACAAACACGCCGAAGTATCCTTGAGGTGTCTGGTGATGGCGCTTACGACACGAGAGCGTGTCACGCTGCTATTAAGATTAAGGGGGCCATTGCGCTTATTCCCCCAAGAGAAGGAGCAGCCTTCTGGGAGCGTGGTCACCCTCGAAATATTGCCGTGGGTTGTCAGAAGTTATACGGCTCAAATAAGTATTGGAAAGAGCGGTATGGATACCACAAACGTTCACTCTCAGAAACGGCGATGTATCGAGTTAAACAGTTACTAGGAGGACGATTGAGCTTAATAAATTATAATGCACAGGTGGGTGAAACTTACGCGATGATAAAAGCGTTGAACAAGCTTACTGGATTAGGTATGCCTGAAACTTGTCGTATTGACTAAGAAATACGCGAAATGGGGCTGCTCTGTCTCTAAACTGAATTACGCAACAAAGCC
>NZ_CAWNBB010000046.1:0-118939 GCF_963872585.1 Vibrio sp. 10N.222.47.A9
AATTACGCAACAAAGCCCATTTATACATTAAATTATTGTTTAAGCTGGAGTTACATTAATGGCTTATCAGCACTGTGTTGTCACTAAAGGAAAATGACTTAGTCATAATAGATTCAAGTTTTTAATCACCACACATACGATAATTAAAACTAGAACAAATGAATTCTAATAGATTCTTGTAAAGAACTAATTTCAATAAAGAAATAATAGATAGTCGCTCTCCATTATTAAAATTCAGAATCGATACAATCAACTTGTAAATTAAATAATCAAATTAGTATTTTCGTTAATAATGCTGTCACATTCATGATGACAGTAACCCATCAAAACCCCAAAACACACGTGTAGACCATAGTCCTATTTTAATCAATTAAATAAAAAATCTCCGCCAATATTAGTATTGAGAAAAACCAACCTATCTAATTGAATATTAAATTATTCTCTAATAATTTCGCTTCTACCTCTCAGCTTAAAATCATACTAAAACTCATACTTCTCCTAAATAATAAACTTTTTTTACTACTTCACCATTTTTTAAAGCACTTATAGTTTTGAAAGTTAAGCAACAAGTTACATTCAATCAGTGAGAGGTGGAATTATGGTTAGAGTATTTCGGATTCTTCATAACTTCATCGTCTCCGTGTTAATTTTTAGTATGTCACTTTCATTCTATGCTAGCGCTAACAACTTAACGTTAGGAATTAGTGGTCAGATCAAAGATCGATGCGAAATAAACTTTTTCTCTGGCAACATTATGAATTTTACGGAACACCGTGATGTGCAATCGCTGCCTTTTAATATGTATTGTAACCGTCCGTTGGGTATAACGATCAACTCAAAATATGGAGGCTTAAAATATCAACACCAAGGGGTTGATATTATTGAGAGTTACAATTTGTCATTACAAATAGACGAAATTCGTCTTTATGAAAGTAGGCACAGCAGCCAACTTACTTCGCCGGTAATGATAAACAGTTCTGGTGTTATTCCTTTCGCTCAACATGGGAGCCTTAGGGTAGCACTCGAAAATAGCTTGCGTTTCGCAGGTTATTATCAAGACGTTATTGAGATCGAAGTTTACCCTTCGATTCATAGCGTGACAAAGTGAAAACTCTGCAATGTATCTGCAGAACAACAAACGCTCAGCAGTATTCGAGCCAATCATTTAAGATAAAGGAATTTCTAATGAAAAAGCTAACACTCTACGCAGCAACAGTCACTGCTATTTTTGGTGCTCAAGTCCAAGCCGCTCCTGGTGATGTCCAGTTAGTTGGTTTTGTTTCACCTGTATGTGAAGTTACTGGTCTTTCAACGCAACTGATGGACTTTGGTAACGTCTCTCAAATTCAAAACCTTTCTGTTAGTGGTCTTAACATGAAGTGTAATGACGTCGATGGTGCAACTGTGACACTGACAAGTGCTGAAGGTGGTCTAGAGTCAGACGATAGCGAAGACTACGCTCTTACCTACGATGCAACATTTAATCCTTCAGGTTTAGCTCCTTTCACGCTTAATGCACCAGGGGGCCCAGGTCTAAATGACGTTTCAGTCAGTAATTCTTATGGCGGTTCTGGAGCATTAGCGACAGGTGTTGCCGCATCTATTGATATTGTGACGACAGAAACCTCCCCATGGGCAGGTGGCTACTCAGATACATTAACCGTAAATATCACCTCAAATTAGAGGTTAATAAGTCGGGGGCTATTATTTGGCCTCCAACTTAATCTCGATATCAATATCAACGACATAAGTTTAATTTGGAGCTCTTCGCTATGTATAAATGGATCATGCATAAATGGATCGTTCTTTTCCTATTGTCATTCACTTGTCTGTCCGCTCATGCGTTCAAAGTCGAACCGATGTCTATGGAAATGACACCGCTTGGCAAAAGAGCTCAAATGACCATGAGGGTTGAAAATTCTTCAACCGAACCACTCACGGTTGAATTGTCTCCAGTATTTATGACCATGAACGAATATGGAAAAGAGACCACGACGCCTGCAGATGACGAGCTATTAGTGATACCGGTGACCGCAATAATAGAACCTGGACGATCGCAATCCATTATGGTGCGGTATTTGGGCGATCCTTCCATCACAGAATCTAAAGCGTATCGCATTGCTGTTAAGCAAGTAAAAGTTCAAAGAGCGAGCAGTAATCAAGGGCAAGTAAGTCTTTTACTTCAGTTTAATACGCTTATCAACGTACGACCTCAGAACACAGCTTCCCAGCTAGAAATTAAAAGCATCGAGCAAAATGACAAAAAGAACAAATGGGTTCTGGAAGTACTTAACAGTGGTAATAGTTATGGTCGATTAACCAATACAACATGGAAGATATCTGATGGTAAAAATTCAACCTATTTAAAAGGCGTAGAAATCGCTAAACGTATTCCGGGTACTTTGGTCCTTCCCTACTCCACTCGCTTTTTCGAAATGCAGCCTCTTAAAAATTATGACGTGAACACCCTGTCGATTGAAATAGAGCAGGATCAATAGCAATGAGACGTTATATCTTGGGTGGGCTCATTTATTGCTTTCTGTGTGCACAAACGTTTGGCATAACATTGTTTCCAACCGTCATCGAGCTCAACACAGATCACCGGGCAACATCGCAACTGGTCGTAACTAACAATTCAACACAAGCTCTCCCACTCGAAGCTAACGTTCGTCGTTTGAACTTCTTATCTGATGGCACGTTCCAAACATCAGATCTATCGAGTGAAGAGATGTTTGTGTTTCCACCAGCCGCAATCTTGGCACCCGGTACACGCCAAGTATTCCGCATACAGTGGTTGGGAGACCGATCACTCGAAACCTCCCAGAGTTACTTCGTTCGCTTCAGTACCGTGAATATTGGCCAGAACAACGCGAGAATAGACAAACCCATCGGCTTAACAACCGGTATCAATTTACAAGTTCACTACAATGCGTTGTTACACATTCACTCATCCTCTTTAGAGCCTGACGTGAAATTACACATAGATGAACAAGGTAAACTGACACTCACTAATTCTGGGTCGCGATTTACCTATACATCGTTACTTCATTTTACGGGGCTCGAATCTCAGAGCCAAAAAGTACATGCGGCTTTAGGTGAGCAGTTTATTCCACCACGCTCCACTATTACTTTCCCTTCTTCTTTAAATTACTTACCAATGGGCACTTACCATGGGCATGAAAACTGAAACCCATCACAAGATGTGGCAAGTTTTGTATGTCTTGGGATTAGTACTTTTTTATTGTGCCGCCTTAAGCCCTGCAGCTTGGGGTCAAGAAATGGTCTTGAACCCGACAGGACGAGATATTCAACTTACCTCTTTGTTAAGGATAAGTGACACCATACTTGGGGAAGCGGACATTATCATTACTGCAAACAATGAAATCTTGTTACCGAAGGAAAGTACGCTTTCTCTCCTTTCGTCCGTCGTAACTCAAGAAGGTATTGGGAAACTCACTGACACAACAGACGATAAGATGCTGTCCCAGCACCATTTTGAGAGCGTAGGACTGGGCCTTAGTTTCGATTTCTCTTCATTAGAATGCATCGTGACGGTACCGCCTGAATTTAGCTTAACCCAGCAATTGTCTATGAACGGTGCAGATGATTTTTATAACTATGCCGAGCCAAGTTTGCTTAGTGGATACGTTAACTTTGCCCTTTCGGCTAATGAGAGCCAATATGTCGATCAGAATTCGTCAAGGCAGGACCTCTATCGCAGTCAGTTTGACTCAGCACTTAACATTGGTTTTCTAAACTTTGAATATGAATCCTATTTAGAAAACAGTTCATCACAAGATTCGCGATACGTAAGAGAAGGATCTCGTCTTAATGTTGACTTTGCAGAACAAGGCACACGACTTGTACTCGGCGATATGTACAACAGTGGTCAATCTTTTCAGGACAGCACCGACATACTTGGTATTGGCTTAACTCGAGATTTCACACTCATTCCAACCAGAAATGCACGACCACGGGCCAATCAATCATTCACACTTCAAAGAGCTTCAAATGTCGATGTCTATATAGATGGGATTGCAGTTCAGCGATTAACGCTAGGCGCCGGTAGCTATAACCTTAGTGACATACCTCTAGCGCAAGGTAGCAATGATATTGTACTCGTCATCACCGACCGCTCCGGGAATGAAGAACGCATCGAGTTCTCTGTTGCGACCGGGAACGACTTGCTCAATAGCGGTGAGTTTGAATATAGCGTCATGTATGGAGCGCCTTCTGAATTACAAAATGGACAACTAGAATACCTAACCAACGAGCGTATTTTCCATGGTTATGTCGATGTGGGTATTAATCCTTGGTTAACGTTAGGTACCAACTTCCAAACCCGTGAAGATCTTTACCAATATGGTGCTACCGCGTTATTCGCTTCTACATGGGGCGTCACTGAACTCAATGCTTCGCGTAGCGAACACCCTACATTTGGAACTGGCGACGCTTACAAACTTGCGTTCGATGCGGAATTTTCCAATACGAATACGCTGTCCCCACAGCTGAGTGTGAGCTATGAATATCTGACCAACAATTTTGCTGGGGTCTCAGGGTTTGATGCTTCCGATATCGATATCAACTTAACCACCCATTATGTATCTGCATTCAGCTCTATTTACCTTGGTCAGTCTTTACGTGCAGCCATGACCCTCAATTATCGCTCGGGAGTAGACAAAGAAAGCGATTATTGGCTGATTAGCCCGAGTTTATCGGACGGACTGTTTGATACCCCCGCCACCTGGAGTGCACGCGTTAACTATCGGCATAACGCAACCGAAGACGATGATATCAGCACTACTGTCACCATAAGCTGGCCTCTTAGTCGACAAACTCGTGTTGTCGGTCGTTACACCACAGAGCTTAATGAAGCCGCCTTAGATTACAGCTATCAGAATAATATTGGTAACACAGGGGGGATGTCGGCGTTTGCGAGTGTCATTACTAACGAAGAAACGGATGCCGATATGGATGCTGGGATTAACTACACGGCTAACCGTTATGAATTAAACGCGACCCACGCTTCGCGGCTTGAAGACATTAGTGGTGAAACACGAAATCACAGTACTGATGTGACGATAAGTAGTGCCCTTGCTTTTGCAGGTTCATCTGTGACGCTCGGCAGACCAGTGCGCGAAGCATTTGCTATTGTTAGCAAGCACGAAAGCCTCGCAAAAAATGACGTGGCTGTCGACCCAACAAAAGATGGTGAGTACGCACGCGTTTACCTTAAAGGAGATGCAAGTGCCATGGTTCCTGACCTTGTTGCTTATAATGGCCAAGTAGTCGGTTACGAGGTCGATAACTTGCCACCAGGGTATGACTTAGGCGATGGTGCTTTTTGGATTAAGCCTGGTTATAAACGGGGATTCCAGCTACAGATCGGATCTGATGCTGTATTAACTGTTATTGGCAAGCTATTCGATCGTCAAAGTAACAACCCTATTTCACTTGTCGCTGGTGTAGCACATTACCTTGGTGAGGCAAAACAGTTGCCGATTGACTTCTTTACCAATCGTAACGGCATATTCGCAATCTCTGGATTAAAGCCGGGAAAATATCAATTGGTACTCGACACTAAAGAACAAGAATCAGTCATCATTACCCTCAGTGAACGCAGTGACAACTTGATAAGACTAGGAGATGTTTATGTGGAATAAACAAGTTCTTTGGGGAGCCTTGATCCTCATCGCCATAAGCCATGTACCTTCGGCATTGGCGTGTGAAGCCAGTGCCTTGGCGATTCAACCCGTCTCATCGAAATCACAATATGATGTTTTCAGCGCAGGAACGTTCGCAACAATAAACACTTACCGTATAGATGCGATCATAATAGGTGAACCCTGCAAATTATACTTAATTTTACAACTTAACGATACCAGTCGATCGTTAAAAGGGGTAAACCAAGCAAAACTCGACTTTGAATGGAGTGGGCAGATTGGTATATCAGTGGCTAATCAATGGCACTTATCATTAACCGAAAACCAACCTTCGGCAACGATACAAATGCGTTTCCCAAGTAAACAATGGTTAGCGTCAGGAACCTATCGAGGCTTATTGGAAGTCTCGCCTTCTTATACCTCAGATAGTAAACAAATAGAAATTAGCCCTAGTTCACTCCCGGTATCTGTTAACGTTCCGCCTGCTGCAAAAATTCATTTTTATGGATTGACCCAACAACATTATGACCTTGATCTAGGGACTTTATATTCCAACAAGGTTATTCGTTCCGCACCTAACCTATGGGTTCAAAGCAACACAGCTTATACCATCGTATTGGAATCATCCCATCAAGGAATGCTACGTCATGAATCTAATGAGGCAAAATGGGACATTCCATACCAACTTTCCCTCGAAAACGACAGAGTAAACCTTGAACAACTTGACGCAAGAATTCAACGTCTTTCCGCTACGATTGGTCAGCCTATTCCTTTGAGTTTTGTCATCGGTGAAACAGAGAACAAACCAGGAGGACAATATGACGATACATTACAAATTTCTATCGAACCCCAACTTTCACAACAACCATAATTATGTAATTATATAAAAAGTGAGATATGCAACTCAATTATATAAAATCCATCATCATACAATCAAACGTGATTTTTCAGTTTCGGAGTAAATTATGTATGAAAATAAAAATAATTTAAAGCACATACTCCTGGTAGGTGACAACGGTATTAACAACCAGTTTATTCAACGAGAAATAGGGAAATACAGTGATTTTTCTTTTAGCAGAGAATGTATTTTAAGCATTGAGCGCTCTCGTAATCATAAAACGTTCGATGTCGTTCTCATTAGCTACTTACTCTTGGAAAATATCGAAGATATCAACATCATCTTATCAAAAATAGAGTCCAGTAAATGGGTAGTCTATGACGTTCCCTCAGATATTACCGGACAGAGTATTACCGTAATGCAGCTATTCAACCTGTTTAATATAAAGGGGATGATTTATCAAGATGCTCCTATTGAACACCTTACACGTTGTTTAAAAACAGTATGTGATGACGATCTATGGTTACCTAGAAAGTTAATGTCACATATTTTATCCAATGCGTGCTCTTATACTTTCAAGTCTCAGGTAATACTGTCTAATCTGACGAAAAGAGAGGCTCAGATATTTAAACGAGTTGTCAGAGGAGATTCAAATCTAGAGATATCAAGCGAACTATTTATTTCAGAAAGTACGGTAAAAACGCACGTATACAACATATACAAAAAAATAAATGTCACTAATAGAAAAGAAGCGATAAGAAAAGCACATTTTATCAATAGTTTAGAGACTATTATACAACCAGACATATAGTTGAAATTATGAACATAAATATAAAAATTCCGATTGCAGTTCTTTTTCAAACAGACGTATTAGAATTTAAGCCCTTGAAAGGTGACCTGATATTATTCAGTTCCTCATAGAATCACTGTCAGGGCAATAAACGAAGTTTAAATCGAATCGTCTGTAGTTTAATCACACTTTAAAAAGTAGAAAAACATCCCGCCCTCTAAAATACGAGTCGAACTTGTCAACTCTCGGAAACACCACTTCTGCAGCCCCTCTACTTACCTATCAGAGCAAAAAGTACGCTTTAACTGTTAACACCATTAGCATCTATAGCAATTCAGACTTGAGCTTCCCCTTAGGGTAAGCCTTATTGTTATGTTTTTAACTGGAGTAAAAACATGACTTATCAATCCTTCGCTTTACTATTACTCACTCTTTCCCCTAGCCTTCATGCCTCTGATTTTGGCGATCCTGAACTGGGTAAAATGAAATCACCAAGTTGCGTTTTCTGTCATAGCCCCACGGGTGAAACAAGTAACACTGATTACCCCAAACTTTCGGGTCAAGATTCAACTTACCTCTATAACACGATGAAAGCTTACCAAAGCGGAGATAGACAAGGCGCTTACGCAGAAATGATGCGAGCTCAGCTCAGTAAGCTCGATGATCAAGACTTGAGAGATATAGCGGCTTTTTATGCTTCGCAACATTAGCGGCTCCCACTTTTATTAGAGCAATCATCAACTGAATAAACATCACCACTTCGCCTATACTTCAAGCAAACTCAATGAACTCATTGAAGGTCGGGATAGATATACCTTTACACGTATCATCCAACCCTTACAATGTGCAGCAAATATATTTATCAAGGTTTATCTCTATGTCTATTCAATGGTTTCCGGGTCACATGCATAAAGCCCGCAAAGAAATCGAAGAAGTTATCCCACAGGTTGATGTGATCATCGAAGTACTGGACGCTCGTATCCCGTTCAGTAGTGAAAACCCAATGATCTCTTCACTGCGCGGCGATAAGCCTTGTGTAAAAGTGTTGAACAAGCGCGACCTTGCTGATCCTGAGCTTACTGAACGTTGGATTGAGCACTTCGAGAAAGAGCAAGGCGTTAAAGCGATTGCCATTACCACCAGCGTAAAAGAAGAAGTTAACCACGTGATGGAGCTAGTACGTAAACTGGCACCGCACCGTGAGCAAATGGGCAAGAATATTCGAACAATGATTATGGGTATCCCTAACGTGGGTAAATCGACCATTATCAACTGTTTGGCTGGACGTACGATTGCGGTAACGGGCAACCAACCTGCGGTAACTCGTCGCCAACAACGTATCAACCTGCAAAACGGCGTGATCCTTTCAGATACTCCTGGGATCCTTTGGCCTAAAGTAGAAAACCCACACAGCGGCTTCCGTTTAGCTGCGACTGGTGCGGTAAAAGATACAGCAATGGAATACGACGAAGTGGCATTCTACACAGTAGAATACCTAGCAAAGCAGTACCCTCACCTACTGCAGGAACGCTACCAAATTGAAGAGCTGCCAGAGTCTGACATCGAATTGATGGAAGCGATTGGTCGTAAGCGTGGTGCACTTCGTGCAGGTGGTCATATAGACATTCACAAATGTTCGGAAATCCTTCTTCATGAACTTCGCAGTGGTACTTTAGGTAAAGTAACGCTAGAACTACCAGAGATGATCACCAAAGAGTTGGTTGAAGTAGAAGAAGCGGCTGCACTGAAAGCTGAACAACAGATTAAGAAGAAAGAAGAACGTCGTAAGCGTTACTTAAAGAACAAGCGCTAATCGCTATGAGTTTTTGTTAATCTCCATTAGTTTCTGTTAACCACTCTTACACCAGTCTCTAAGATATTCACGTTCTACCGATAATAGAGCGTGAATATTGCCTTGTACCGTTTGTTGATCTAGCCAACATACTGACAAATCTATAGAAATGGTCATTTACAATCCCAAAGGCTGTGACATACTACGCAAATTATTGTGTATTCATTTCGGCTAGTTTCTCAATGCGCTCTTATTCTGGGTTCAAGAATCAAAGATTTAAAACCTATTTCGATAATGAAATTTATTTGCCGTACATAAATTTTATCTACATCCCGATCTCAATATTCTGTGCTTTCATTGTTACCGACTACATTCACTTTGGTACAGAGTGTGTAACACCTATCATTTTCCGAGTCTTACTTTTTCTATTGATGATGGCTGTCGCCAGATACTGCATTACAAATAAACCCAACGCTTTAGAACTCATAGAAAGTACCTTCCTTGTAATTAGCGCGCTTTTCTTGGTCTATGTCGGCCGACTCGCTATCGATCTGAGTAATTTCGATTACCAAGGCGGCATCATTCTCGTCATGATCTACATCGGAACCTTTTCAAGACTGTCTGTTAAATACAGCATCTCTACGCTGTCATTTATCTTTTTGGCTTATCTCATTGGCCTTGCCCCTCAGCTTTATGAAGCAGAGCCTAGTCACGAAATAGAAACCATTTCCGTATACGCTTCAGCTTATATTCTTATTGCAGCTTCTTGTTTAAGACGAGATTTCGAAGTGCATAAACGCTTCACTCAATCCGAACAGCTTCGTAAACAAGCAATACAACTCCGCAAGCAATCTAATATGTTTGAAGCCCTTTCTTATCAAGATGCGCTAACGGGTTGCTACAACCGCCTTTATCTTCATCAGGTGATCGAACCAAGCATAGACCGTCAGTTATCCATTACATCGATCATGATAGATATTGATCATTTCAAATCGATTAACGACACCTACGGCCACCAAATGGGTGATATGGTGATCAAAGAACTGGCCGATGAGATTCAAAAAAGACTACCAACCAGTAGTAACTGCTTTCGATACGGCGGTGAAGAGTTTTTGGTGATGGTCCAAGGAGAAACTGAGGCTTCAATTGAATCGCTAGTTAACTCCCTATTAGAATCTCCTTCTCTCCTTCGGTTAGAAGTAACGATTTCAATCGGTGTGAAACATGCGTCACAGGCTCTCGGCTCTGTCGAACAACTTATCGACGATGCCGATCAAGCACTCTATATTTCGAAGAAGAGCGGTAGAAATAAGATCACATGGAGTGATTAATCGCCCAGTATTTTACGCGCCTTAGCGATTCATTATAACGACCATTAATCCAATCAAAAAAGCCCCGAACAATTGAATGCTCGGGGCTTTTGTCTTTGTTCTTGTGCTTTAAAATAGCTTCGTTAAGAACCTGCTACTCAGCAAACAACCAGTACTCAACAAGAATCTACTAAGAATACACAACGCTCGCTGTTTTCTGTTCAAGTTCAACGGGAGAGCTCCAAGAAATCACTTTTTCATTCACTTGGCTGCCACATGGTGCGTTCCAAACTTGCTCTAGTTCTTCTTTGCCACCAATCGCCTGATAAAAAGCAATCGCTTGGTGGTTCTCAGACATCACCTCTAGGTAAAGCCCCGAATCAGAATAGTATTGCTGCAACCACTTTGACAATTCAGACAATAGACGCTTGCCAACACCACGACCGTGGTAATTATTGTCTACGTGTAACGCATCAATGAACGTACCACGTTCAAAGTTGTGATTACCAAACGCGCAGACGAAACCAACCAGTAAACCGCCTTCTTCAAGCAATAAAACATGTTGGTTGAAAGGAGGATTAATCAAACGAGTCTGCCAAATAACAGATCTGTCCTCCAAAACATCATTTTCTAGGTAATCATCAGCAAGAATGCCACGGTAATATAGCTTCCAGCTATCCGCGTGTAATTGGGCAATCCGCTCATAATCTTTATATTCAGCTACCTTAATTTCCATTTATTAGCCCTTAGTACTTCCATTTATGACTTGCTACTACATTTCACACTACCTTTATACAATATTTAAGCAAAACATACTAATACACGTTTACACTTTCAATATTGACTTACACGTGTACGCTGATATTCTAGCGAACAGATGTAAGCTCAATGGAAATTTACTAATGAATAGTGCCGAAAAACCATCAACAAAAAAGCCACCACTAATCTGGCTCAATATTTTTGTATTCTCTTTTAGCATGCTGTTAGCTGTTGTCGCGGCTCCCGTTTATGGCTACTTTTTTGGCTATGGTATGGAGCACTGGATATGGCTAGCGATCTGTTTTACGTTCTGTAACCTTTCTATCACGACGGGTTATCACCGCTTATGGTCACACAAAGCATTTGAAGCGCATTCAAGCCTAAGATTTCTATTTGCATTAGGTGGCGCATTTGCTCTACAAAACAGCGCGCTACACTGGTCTTCTGATCACCGTGTGCACCACAAGCATGTCGATAACAACGACAAAGACCCATACTCAGCAAAGCGTGGCTTTTGGTATTCGCACATCGGCTGGATGATTCGTAATTACAACACTGCAATGTACACAGATTACGAAAATTGTCGCGACCTGAAAAAAGATAAGATTGTTATGTGGCAGCACAAGCATTACGTTTTATTGGCACTACTTATGAACTTCGGTGTTCCAATCGCATTAGGTGTAATTTACGGTGACGTGCTTGGCATGTTGTTAATTGTGGGTGCAGTTCGTTTGGTCCTCAACCACCACACCACATTCTTCATTAACTCTCTTGCTCACATCTGGGGTAGCCAACCTTTTACCGATAAAAATACAGCGCGTGACAACGGTGTGCTAGCGGTACTAACTTTTGGCGAAGGCTACCACAACTTCCACCACATCTTTGAGAACGACTACCGTAACGGCATCTACTGGTGGCAATACGATCCAACAAAATGGTTGATTAAGAGTGCTTCTTTAATGGGCTTAGCAAGCAAGCTTAAGAAAACACCACAAGCTCGTATTGAAAAGGCCGAAGCATCAATGTTATTAAAGCGCACGCAGCAAAAAATCATGCACCGTGCCGATAAGCAACAAATCGCGGAAAAACTTCAACAAGAGTTCGATGCGCTTGTATCAAACATGAACGAATACTACGAAGTCAAAAAGCAGCTAATTGAAAGTAAACGCGAAGACGTTGTGAAAAAGTACGAACACTCAGTACTTAAGGTTCGTTACCAACAAATCAAAATGAATTTTGAACAGCAGAAGAAAAATTGGGCGATGACAGTGGAACGATATGCTTAAAGTAAAGCAATACGCTTAACACCCCAATAACAACACTGTTTGATTTTTAGACGAAAGCCTTCATTTTGCTATGGGGGGCTTTTTTATGAGCGTAACTTACTCGCCACCAGCTTTAGGCTTTCAACTTGAATTGTGGATACCAAGAACCATAGTTATTGGATCCCATAACTCTTTTTTCTATCTGAATTTATACTTATATTACTTGCACTTATTGAGTGGAACTCCGAGGAATAAAGAATGAGCAAGCTAACTATTATTGCAACAATCGTCTCTAAAGAAGATAAGATTGAGTTAGTTAAATCAGAGATGATTAAATTGATCGATAAAACCCGTGTTGAAGATGGTTGTATAAATTACGATCTGCACCAAGATAACAGTAACCCTGCTCACTTCGTTTTTCATGAGAACTGGGAGTCTGAAGCTCATCTAGAGAAACACTTAGCGAGCCAACACATCGCCGAGTACATGGCTGCGACTGAAAACTGTATTGAAACCTTTGTGCTTAATAAAATGACGCACATTGCCTAACCAGTCACTCAGTACTGATTCAATAAAAAAAACTGCTCTCAACGCAGGGTTTGTCTTTTCTACAGGCTTATATTTGCTCATTCTAATAATGAAAAAACCCGCCAGAGTGCGGGTATGGTCAATAATCATGACTGTCAAAGACAGATAGATAATACCAATCGTAGTAAATAACTGTCAGCCTAGCTGGTTCAAAAACTCGATAACTGCGTTAGAATTTTTGATTGTAGAATAACTACTTATCGAAAAATTCTGCCTTGTTCTCAAGTCTTTTTCCTGCGCTATTTCTGATCACTTACTTACTGTGATTGGTATAACAACCATCAATCCAATATTGAGTGCCTCTTTACAGTGGCACTCTGACATTTCTTTTGCTTTAACTAGCACGGGGGCACTAGTTAAAAGCACGAGCCAAAATGCCATTCCCTTGATATTGGTAAACACTTGAATTACTGCTTACAAAGACCGATTCGCCGGGTTTAAGAGAAACTGACCGTCCTTCTGAAGTCACGCTAGCCTCACCTTCCACGCAGAACAAGATCTCTGCGCTACGTAAATACTGTGACTTGCTCTCATCAGTCGCAGACAAGATATCAAAGCCAAAGTCATCCACTGGAATCGGATAGCTCATCTTGCCCTCTTTCAATACAGGCTTAAGGCGAATATCTTCTGGCTTAATCGGCTCAAAGATCGTGTTATCGATAAGCTCAGGAACGTCTATGTACTTGGGGGTGAGACCGGCACGAAGCACATTGTCAGAGTTTGCCATAATCTCTAAACCCGTCCCTTGAACATAAGCATGTGGGGTTTCTGCGAATAGGAACATCGCTTCACCCGGTGCCAGTTCAACCGTGTTAAGCATCAATGGGGCAAACAAACCAATATCACCCGGATAGTGCTGTTTGAATTCAATGCTGTATTGCAGAGCTTCACGCCCCATAACCGTTTTGGCTGGTCGCGCATGTGCAGCATAAAGCTCATCAAGTGCGGCTTCTTTACGTTCACCTTCAAGAGACATAATTGCGCTAAAAAAAGACTTCAGAGAATCACTGTCGGCATTGGCTTTAAGTACATTAAGCTCAATCGCTAACGAAGGAATATCCGCTTCTTCGAACAAGGCAATAATATCGTCGATTGGACGAAAGCCATTCATCGCTTTGTAAAAGGTCAACGCATAAACCAACTCAGGCTTATGGTTTGGATCTTTGTAGTTTCGATTGGACGCATTCAAAGGGATGCCAAGTGCATTCTCTCGCTCAAAACCTAATTCTGATTTGCGCTTGTTGGGATGAACCTGAATCGATAACGGTGTTTCAGCGGCTAACACCTTAAACAGGAAAGGTAATTCACCGAAACGTGCCGCCGTGTACCCGCCTAAGACATCGATTCTATTTTCATCAATCATGTGAGAAAGCGGCTCACCGGTATCGCCTACTTTGGAGCAACCATTAGGATGAGCACCCATCCAAATTTCTGCTTGAGGTTCTTGGTTTGGGTTCACAATACCAAAAAGTTGGTTAATGGAGTCTTTGCTTCCCCATGCGTAGTTTTGAATAACGTTGTCGAGTTTAAATAGAGACATAATTACTTCTCATTAAAAATCTGGCTGCCAAGCTTGAGCGTGGCGGCGATATTACGGGCAGTACGAGTCAGGTTTTGATTCGCTTCTGATAAAACTTGGTCTAAAGACTGAGGTGAACGTACGGTTCCAAATAAGCTAGACATTGAACCGTAAAGCTTTTCAACGTCTTGCCCCAAAGAGCCCGCTATTCCAATGGTTGGAATACTCAGCTTTTGAGCTCTCTGAGCGATACCGAAAGGTGTTTTACCTTGCAGGGTTTGGTTGTCCATCTGCCCCTCTCCGGTCACGACCAGTGAAGCACCTTCAAGAACCTTATCTGCATCCAAAGCATCTAATACCATCTCAATACCCGCTTTAATTTGGATATTGAATGCAAGACTTAACCCCAGAGGTGTACCACCAGCCGCACCAAAACCAGCTGTGTCACGATGATTAGTACCCGTATGTGCTTGAGCGATATCGGCAAAGTGACCGATCGCAATATCAAGTTGTTCAACTTGAACTTTTGATGCTCCCTTCTGTGGACCAAACACGGCACTGGCTCCGCTTTCACCACACAGTGGATTATTCACATCACATGCGACCACGAACGTCACTTCTTTACATCTCGGATGTAACCCATCAAGATCGATGTTTGCTAGTTGACTTAATTCGGCGCCGCCACCAGATAACTCGTTGCCTTGCTTGTCTAATAGCTTGCCTCCCAACGCTTGTAAAATGCCAGCACCTGCATCGTTGGTTGCGCTGCCGCCCAGACCAATGATGATTTGTTCCACGCCTTTATCTAGCGCATCTCGAATCAGCAACCCTGTGCCGTAAGACGATGCTTTGAGAGGTGATCTTTCTTCTACGGTTAATCGGTCTAAACCCGACGCTTGGGCAAACTCTACCAAGGCAGCGTTTACGCTTTTTCCATCAACCTGTTGTACAAGTGAAGCCCAGTAAGCCGTGCATTCACGTCCGATTGGATCCGTCGTTTGCAGCCCTTGCTTCTTACCATTGAGCGCGTCTAACAACACGTCTACCGTGCCTTCTCCGCCATCGGCGAGTGGCATTTTCACAAACTCTGCATGAGGGAAAACGTCAGCAAATCCACGCTCAATACAAGACGCAACTTGATGAGCGTCGAGTGATTCTTTAAATGAATCGGGGGCAATTACAATTTTCATTGTCGTTCACCATTCCCGCCCATCAAGGTGAGCGGGTGATTGAAATTAGAATTTGATTTGGAATGTTTTCGCTTGGCAAGATGCCAATTCACCAAAAGATAAGTCGCCAAAAGACAACTCACCAAAGGTTTCAGTTGCTACATCACCTTCACGAACGCGCTCGTCCATGCTCGTCTCTTTCCAGCTTGAAACCGCTTGAGTGAAAGAGATTGAATCCGATACTGAACCCGTTTCTGCTGGGTTGTAGACCCGCATGACCAACGCATCTTCATCTTCCGCTTTCTTCAGCACACTCAGCACAGCGCCTGATTGTTGCTTAGACAAAAGGCTAAAACTCATCGGTAGGTTTTGCTCACCTACGTTTAGCTTCATCGCGTTGTAAGGGATCTTGTTGTAGCATTCGATTTGAGTGACATTGTCACGTGCTTGCGCCATGACGTTCGCGTCAATATGGTTGCCAGAGAAGCCACACAGCGTGAATTCACACACTAGCTTGCCGCGCACTTGTGAATCAGGGGTCGGGATCTTGATACCTGAAGGACGACCCGGACGAAGCAATAGTTCTTCTTTACCTAACACGCCGATACCGCGGAATAGTGTCAGTGCGAAGGTATCTCGGTTTTCGTCACCTTGAGATGCAATCACTTCAAATTCACGCAGACCATTCGACATAATCGCCATACCCGCTTTGCCGTTTTCTAGCGCTGCGAAGTTCATTAACTGATACACAGGAACTGGCGCTTCTTTCCACTTTTCTTCTTCCCAAACCGCCATTGCTGGGTCATTGGTTGGTCGAGTAATACAACCGAACTGGTTATCCGCAACCACAGTTTCAGAAACGAATGGCGTTGGTACTAAGACACGTACACGGTGGTCGTCGGCTTGGTTGTCTAGTTCCATACGTACTTCAATGCGGCGAGAACCTTGCTTCAGTACCACTTGGCATTGCGCTTCAACGAATCCGTTTTGACCCGTACGTTCTTCACGCTCTGTAAGGTTGGCAGGCACGTTCATGCGGAAAGCGATGTTCGCTACCGATTGGAAGCCTTGGTGATCAATCGATGTTTCGACTGGGAATTCATCTGAGTACAGTAACCACTCTTGACGAGATGGAGAGTAATCGTACTCATCGCCGTCATCAGAACCGTCTTCTAAACGAAGGACTTGGTCGAATACTTGCTCTGTCTCTTTATCGAAAATAGTCAGAGTACCGTTGTCGTTTACATTGATTCGGTAGTACTCGTTCTCTAGTAAGTAGTCTTTTTGTTCTGCAACTTTTACTGCACCCTTCTCGTTACCTTGGATGTGTAACGTGGTGAAGCCCATTGCTGGAACACTACGTTTGATTTGAATATCAAACTCCATGAACGGGTCGTAGTTACCGTAGTGAACGATTTGGCGGTCTACTTTACCCGGGTCAATTTGGCGCTTGTCTTGGATGAAGTACTCAACTGGGTTTTCGTTTTCATCAAAGATTGAGAATTCTTGAGCACGGATAGTAATGGTTGTGTTCACCACTTCTTCACGCTCGTATGGAGAAAGGTTAAACATCGCCAGTTTGTCGCAACCTTCGCGATCCGGCATGTGGTCAACAATCTTACGCTTGTAGAAATGAATCAGGTTGGTCGCCATGTCGTCCGCAAGGATGTAACGGTTAAGGATCTCAGCGTGAACCTTGTCAGAACAGCAGCAGCCAATCGAGTCATGAGCGTGGTTCTTCATGCTCTCTTTCCACATTTTCTCAATCAAACCGTGGTGGTATTCAAAGCCTAATGTCCAAGCGATAGATGCTAGCGGTTCTAAGATATTTACAATCTTGTTTTCGATTTCAGCGTGGATCAGTTTGATGTCCATACGCGTAGACGAAATAGTACGGTGAACACGCATGTATTTACCGTCGTTGAATTCGCCTTTAATTGTGTCGAGTTGGTCGCGTGCTGCTTCTACTTTTTCGAATACTTCTTCAAAGCGACTCATTGAGAATTCGCGATCTGGGTAGATTTCGCGAAGTTTGTCCATTACTTCAAAGATGTCTTTTTGAATCGGCATTTGGTCATGGCCATTCGGCAGCAAAATGTCTTTCGTTACCGATGGTTTTTCTAGCACTGGGAAGTACTTATCTAAACGAGCACGCAAGCCTTCTTCGTCTTGTGGAAGGTATTTGCCAATTGCGTAACCTAGCGGAAGCACTTGTGCCGTAACTTCACTGCCGTCGTTTGATTGCCATAAGAATTCTGTTTTATTCGTGCCATGACGTTCTGAACAACCACGCCAGAACATTGCACGCGTGATGTCGAAACCGTTGTAGATCATCGGCAGCTGTGAGCTCATGCTGAATGAATCTGGTAGGTAACCGATCTTCATTGCATCGCCAAATTTCATACAGTCGCGAATGCCATACATCATGTTACGTACAATTGACTCACCAGAAACTTGCATTGTGTCGGTTTGAGAATACCAAGGGCCAATAATAAGCTTGCCCGCTTCAACCAATGCTTTTACGCGTTCTGTGTTCTCTGGTTTGATCGCAAAGTAGTCTTCTAGAACGGCTGTTTGACCATCTAGAACGTAGTATTTGTATTCTGGATCACTCTCCAGACGGTTCATGATTTCTTCCATGTTGTTCACAAGAAGAATGCGAGATTCTTCTGTTGTGAAATACCATTCACGATCCCAGTGCATGTGTGGAGTAATATGTACGCGTGATGTAGTCATAATCATTTACCTAAATGTGTCGCTTCGAGTAAAACTAAAGTTCGAACCCAAATACGACTAAATTAAAGTTTTTCAAGGGGTTAAAATTGGCTGCCACTAAATTTAGGGTGCAGAAAACCACGCCCAGAATCTGTGTGAATAAAACCGTTAGGAGCACAGGTATTTAGGACAGCCAGTTGTTTGTTATTTTTTATATATTGATTTCGCAGTGAGTTAGGAGCTAACTCAAAATTCAGTTAGTTCTGTGTTGCAGTACTTGCTTCAAACTTACCCTTTTTTACAGCGTGACCACGCCACATCAGAAGAGTAATGGTTGAAATTACTGTGCCGACAATCGCAGCACCGAACCAGATTGCCGCAGCAGAGAATGCGCCCAAACCAGAATCGTGTAACAAGAAGATAGAGAAGATACCTGCGCCCGGAGTCGATAGACCAATACCTGCCGCGCCAACCATCGCACCTGTAACCACTGATCCTAGTAAGAATGAGCCGATTACACGGATTGGATCTTCAATCGCCATTGGGATTGCACCTTCGGTAATACCCGCTAGGCCAAGTAGCCATGTAGATTTACCGGTTTCAATCTCAAAGTCTTTGAATAGGCGTGGAGCAATCATGGTTGAAGCCGTTACGGTGAACGCTGATACCATTTTTACTGAACCAAAGATTGCGTATGGGCCATAAACACCGTTCGCCATTGCACCTAAACAGAATGCGTAAGCGGCTTTGTTTACCGGACCACCTAAGTCGAATGATACAAACAGACCAAGAATCGCACCCAATAACAGCGCATTGGTGCCTGACATACCGTTCAACCAGTCCGTTAGACCTTGGTTTAGGAACGCTACAGGTTTACCGATAACAAATAGCATCAAGCTACCTGCCACTAAAGTACCGATCACCGGATAAAGGTAGAAAGTAAGGAAGCCGTTAAACGCAGGGCCTAAGCGAACATGCTCTTTTACCCAACGCATCACGTAACCAGCAATCAAACCCCCAACGACACCACCAAGGAAACCTGAACCAATGATGTTTGCTGCAATACCCGCGGCAAAACCAGGACCCAGTGCCGGTTTATCTGCTAATGAGTAAGCTGTGTAAGCCGCCAGTACTGGCACCATCAACGTACCCAGTAGGCCGCCACCTAGTTTGCGATACATCCATAGCCAAGAATCTTTTGTTGCGTAGAGCTCTTGCAGGTCAAAAATTTGCGCGATAAGAACAGCAACCGCAAGAACAGTACCACCAGCAACGATAAGAGGAACCACGTAAGAAATACCAGAAAGCAGTGCTTGTTTAAGCTCAGTTTTCAACGGCAGTTTCTTCGGTTTGTCATCGGTAGCAACTTTACGTTCTGCACCATTACCTTTTTTCGACTCTTCAATCGCTTCATTAAGAATGCGTTCACCGTGCTTAATCGGTTCTGCAACGGGGGTTTCAACACGAGGAATGCCATTAAAGCGCTCAGATTCTTTAATCGCAACTTCAGCAGCAAACACACACGCTACAGCATTATTAAGTTGTTCCGCAGTTAAGCGATCTTCAATACCGTTTGCGCCTTGTTTTTCAACATGCACATTATAGCCAAGCTTTTTGCCCGCCTTTTCAAGATATTCTGCCGCCATATAGGTATGAGCAATGCCTGCAGGGCAAGCAGTAACACATACAATTGTCGGTGCATTTGTATCTAAGTTGTCTTGTTTTTCTTCTTGTTGATTGTCGCCATCAAGAAGCGCAAAGATTTCTTCAGCCGTTGTCGCTTTTAATACCGCTTCGCGAACATCGTCGTCAACCAATGTAGTTGTCAGTGCGGTAAGCAGATGCATGTGGGTAGAACCCGCTTCTGCATTTGGAATCGCAATTAGGAAGATAAGATTCACATCTTCGTCTTCATCCAAGCCTTTCCATTTCATGTCTTCTTTAAGCGTTGCTACAGCGAAGCCAGCTTCTTTAACCGCGTCAGTCTTGCCATGCGGTACTGCTAGGCCTTCGCCAAGCGCTGTCGGGCCTTGCTCTTCACGAGCAAATACTGCATCAAGATACTCTTGCTTGTTATGCAGTTTGCCTTGCTGATCCAGTTGGTCAGCAAGTGCGTAAATCGCTTCTTCTCGACTGCTAAACGTAGTTTGCAGATTTACGAGCGACTTATTCGTTAGAGTAGTAAGTTTCATAACCTTTGTCCCATAGTCACGGATTAGTACGACAGTCGTCCCTGTCGACGAGAAGAATAATACAACTTCAAGACATTTAATCCGTGATCACGATCTCATCAATACATATTTGTATTTAATTTGTATTTAAATCGTATTGGTAAATCCTTTAAGAAAGCTTGTTATGTATCGTTTAATTTGTATTATATGTACTACAAAACGCAGATACGACGCTCACACTAACCTTTAAAGCAAGGCTTATATAGAGCAAATTTACGTATTTAAGGTACAGGTTGTTAATCAAAGTCTAGTTGTCCTAGCGCACAAATGAGGCAAAAATGGCAAGACTCCCTATGTATCGCCAAATCGCCGATGCAATAAGAGAAAAGATCAGTTCTGGAGAATACAAGGTTGGAGAAGCACTCCCAACAGAAGCGCAATTGCGTGAAGTATTCTCAGTAAGCCGTGTAACGGTTAGACAAGCACTGAAACTACTGATCGAAAACGATGAGCTTGAAAGCGTTCAAGGCAGCGGCACTTACGTTAAAGAGAACAAAATCAATTACGACATTTACAAACAATCGAGCTTTCAAGAAAAGTGGGCGCATTTGGATGTGGTTACACACAGTGACGTTCTGGCCTTTGAAATGAAGCCGTGTTCTTTGGCGATGTCTGAGCATTTAGATATCAAAGAAGGCGAATTGGTTTTCTACGTAAAGCGTGTTCGTTTCATAGACAACAATCCAATCACGGTTGAAGAAACTTGGTTACCTGTTGCCCTATTCCCAGATCTCACCTATCAAGTGATGCAGACATCAAAGTACGACTTTATTGAGAACACCAAAGGCATGGTGATTGATAGAAGTGAGCAGGAATTGGTACCGATTCTTCCGCCTGAAGACGTTGCTAAACAGTTAGGTATTGACCCAGCTCAGCCTATCATTGAAAAACGTACTCGCGGTTACCTCGCCAATAACACGGTATTTGAATACAGCCGAAACTACTTCACGTCTAACGATTACCGATTTACTTTGGTCGCAAAACGCCAAAGATAATACCCATCAGCGAGTTTCTATAATAGCAAATTAACCAGCACAGAGAGCGCCTTGTTCTCTGTGTTTCTGTGCTGTTATTTCAATCATAAACCTAGCTTTCTCCCCAAAATATTCCTAAACCAATATCAAGCAACCTCACGAAAGATCATTCACGTTCATTTAAATACTGTTCGCGCACTTTGAACATAAACTAAGCGCAAAATGACAAGAACAACAGTCGACAGGAATGTAGATGAATACCAAACAACTTGAGGACGCGGTAAGCGAAGTGAGCTTATTCAATCAGCACCTCCACTTAATCCAATCCGTGCATACCATTCCGACCCCAAAAATGAATTGGGAGTCGATTGCGATGGAACCTGCGCCGGCAATGCCAACGGTCCGATTCGATCATAAAGTCAAAGCCATGGAAGCACTCGATGAGTACAAGCCTAACTGGCTAGATATGTTGCTGGGCAGCAAGTCGAAGTTGTACACCCTCACCAACAATATTGAGCGTGCGGCCGAAAAAGACATCGAACAATACAAAACTGAGTTTGTAAGTTGGGTTCAACACTACAGCTATTGGGCCAAAGGTAATCAGTTGTCGAAAGGCATTTTAAACAACGATAGTGGCGCCAAGCTTTCTGCCCTTTCAGAAGCGCAGCAGAACCCTATAAACGCCGCTGTAGTCGACACCAAGCTGATAAACCATAACTTTAATACCTATAAGAATGGGCACCTATTAGAAGTCAATATTCAGGTTAATAAGCACAACGTCATCCCTAAAGAGAAAAAGGTATTGTGCCAAGGCGAAGTGAAGCTTGAAACGATGCCTCTTTCTGAAAGCAACACCTTATATCGTGAGTATGTGTGCAGCTGTATTCTTAAATGCGCGCAAGATGCTTTCAACGTCTTGCCTGAGACCAGCGTCTTAATCAATGTTGAACAGGTTCTAGCTGACTATTCGAGTGAGGCCATTGTTTCATGCCATGTCGAACAGGGATTACTCGAGTTCCTATTAATCGAAGATGATAAACCCTCTGAGATACTTGAATTCTTTGTGCATATTGAAGATTTCAACCCTCATCGAGGCAACGGGTTTTCTGCGATTAAAACCATCTTCTCGCCTTTGCCTATCGCGTCTTAAATCAATCCAATTTTCGATTCAATCATTGACTACTATTCACGGCTAACCTTACGTTCGTCGTGTTAAATCACTTTATAAACCAAACCATTATGTCGACACACACTATCTCACAAACAACGCGCCCATTACCGTTACCATTACCATTACCATTAACCAATACAGTTTCATACACACGCTCCCGAGCAAAACTGCCTTTATTTCTCATCGCGTTCTCTATGCCCGTATTTGGAGAAGAGGTTGAAGAAGTGGTACTCGAGGACGACGTCGTATTAAGCGAAGCTTCTGAGTTAAAAGAAGAAGCTGAAGAATCTCCTTTTACAACCCTGATTAAGCTTGGGTTTATCTACTCGCAAAACACCAGCTCATCTTTGTCGATCAACTCTGGAATCTCTGTTGGATACAAAAAAGAGAACTGGGGACAGCGAATTCAGTTCGATACCTACTATACCGATGCTGAAAATGACGAAGATGGTACTAATCGCTATACCACAAACTATGGCATTAGCTATGACCTGAACGAAGTCACCTATTTGGTCGCGACAACACGTTTTGAACACGACCACTTTGGTACTTATCGTAAGCAATTCATAACAGCTACAGGACTGGGTCGCCACTTTTATGATACTGAAAGAATCAAACTCCAAGGGTCTGCCGGTCCGGGTTACCGAATCAGTAAGCGACAGTCATCTGATGAAGAGTTTCCAAACAAAGAGAACTATGAACTGATCGTCAATGCCAATATTGATGGCTCTCTGACGCTCACAGAGACGTTTTCTATGGGGGCAACGGCTAACATGGCTTACGGTGAAGAGAACACCAATTACAACCTCAAAGGCTATCTAAAGAACATCTTGATGGGCAATTTGGCGCTAACTTTTGATACAGAATACATCTACAACACCACCGTTGCGTCAGACCAAAGTAACGCCGAAATCTACAGCTCAATGAATCTAAACTACGATTTCTAAATAACACTTCCCCCATCGAACATGCAAAAGGATTTGCATGATCGTCTAAGCTTCTCCATCACTCCGTAATTTGTTCATCACTAACTATTCCTGCCGCTTATTGACTTAAGCAGAACCGCTAAGCCGCTATCTGATTATATAGAAAAAGTTAATTCTGTTTTGTCCAGCGCCCCGTTTATCTACAAACCTTGATGTAATAGATTGGTCGCAAGCAAACAAAAGGAGCGAACATATTATGTTATCTAATCAACTAGAGCGCGCACGCGCCATCGATTTACCGACACGAGAAGCGATGCTTCAACGAGCTCCTTCTGTACAACAATTTTGGGACAACAATAAGGGCTTGTTCAGCGAGGCTTGGAAAGAATGGGAAGCAAGTGCGGAAGGCAGCCAATTGGATTTCGATGATTCGCTGTTAGATGCCCGCCTGCGTGAAGCTGTCAGAGAAGCTTGGCAAAATCCAACGAAAGAAATCGCGGTAAAAGACTTGCTCGAAGAGATCTCTCCTGGAGTATTTAAGTTTCAGTTCTTTGATGCTGAACGTCTCGCTGAGTTGCGTGATTACTTGGAAGCGGTCTCTAACGCACAAATTCCGCTGCGCCCACCATATGGCATAGTACTTAACCGTGGTGGAGCGATGTTAGACAGCCGTTCTGAAGGTTATTTAGCCGCGCCAAGTTTCCAAGCGTTTTACAGAGATTTACTCGACAGTTACATGCGCCCTATCGCCCGTTTATTGTTCCCAGAAATCATGGGATACGATACACAAACTTTTGGGTTCTCGATTCAGTATCAAGCGAACAAAGATACCTCTTTACGTCTCCATACTGATGCGTCTTCTGTCACGCTCAACATTAACGTAAATATGCCAGATGAAGAGTTTTCAGGGTCAGAACTTAACTTTTATGACCCTGCTACGGGTAAGATGAACCAAACAACATTCACGCCCGGTGTCGCTATGATTCATCGAGGAAACGTTGCCCATGCGGCGCTGCCGATAACAAGTGGTGAACGTTCAAACTTGGTATTGTGGTTGTATGGCGACCGTGGACAAATACCACACCACAATTCGGCACTAGAGCCTATAGATGCACATCATCGTTGGACGGTACCAACCGTGGTACATGACGATTTTGCGCCGTTCTAGACTGTTTTGTACCGTTCTAGACAGTTTCGTACCATGTTAAATGATACAAACTCTCTTAGCCTTTCATGGCAATTGAGAGAATAAATACAAACGCGCCCACCATGGTCATGGTAGGCGCTTTTTAGTTTTCACTTCAATTGACTCGTCAATCTATATAGCGAGTTATGCAGGTTTCGTTCTCAATCGAGTCAGTATGTCCATCTGTTTTAGATTCGCCATACCAACGTAAGCCACTGGCACTAAGAACAGTGAGAAGAAGGTTCCGGCAGTCAAACCTCCGACCAACACTAAACCAATATTGATTCGACCTAATGAACCCGGACCATCTGCTAATGCCAATGGCAATGAACCGAGGATCATCGTCAGTGAGGTCATCAAGATAGGACGCAGCCTTGAACGTGCACTGCTGATCGCCGCTTCTTTTGCACTCACGCCAGATTTACGTTTCTCGTTGGCAAACTCCACCAGCAAAATACCGTGTTTGGTCACTAGGCCAACCAATGTCAGTAGCCCGATCTTCGAATAAATATTGAGACTTTGACCAAATACCGACAGTGTCAAAATCGCACCCACGATACACAATGGCACCGTCAGCAAGATGATCATTGGGTCGACAAAGCTTTCAAACTGCGCGGCCAATATCAAGAAGATGAAAATCAACGCTAATACGAACAGCACTTGTGCGCCCGCTGTTGAATCAACTAAGTCTTTTACAATTCCATTGAATTCGTAGCTCTGCGCCGGTTTCAATAAGCTTGGAACCGTATCATCAATGTAGGCTTTCACATCACTCGCCGTGTATCCGGGCATCAAATCTGCGGTAATTTCAGCGCTGTCTTTACCCATGAACGTCTTAAAGTTAGATTCCGATGTCACTTGTTTGATTGATACAAACTGAGACAAAGGAAGCCTTTGCCCCGACTGTGAATCCACATACAGCTTATCGAGAACCTTAAAGTCGCCGAGATCCTTTCGGTTAACTTGAACTTGAATGGGGTATGTATAACCGTCATCGGCTTGCAAATCTGCCGCTTTCACAGAACCAAGGAAGGTCGATAACGCGTTGGTTACGTTACTGTAATCAACACCAGACAACACAATCGCATTACGGTCAATCGACAAGTCATAACGTAATTGGTCGCGTAACATCGAATTATTAATGTTGGTCACGCCCTCATAACCCTCAAGCGCCTCAACGACCTCACTTGCGGTTTCAGACAGCACCGAGGTGTCGCGGTTAACCGTCGTCAGCTCAAGGATCATATTGGTCGCTATGCTTAAGTTATCTGCCGAGCGAACCTTGAAAGACATGCCATAAGCAGAGACCGAACTTTTCGCTTTGGCGATAAACTCGTTAACCAGTTCATCAGCTGACTGGTCACGTTCGCCCCATGATTTCAATAAAACGTGATTAGTCGGGGTCCCTTCGATGTAAGACAAGTTTGCCTCTACCGAACGATCACCTTTGAACACACTGTTAAGTTGTTCGTTGTTGTCTAGGTGATACTGACGACCTACCCCTGTTGGTGGCGTTGAAGTCACCTCGACAAAACCAGTGTCTTCGGTTGGAAGTAGCACTTGAGGCATTTTCCAAACCGCCAAAACAGACAGAGCAATCAACACCAAAGCAATACTACTCATCAGTGTTTTACGCTCAAACCATTTGCCCAGTTCTTTGGTGTACAAGTCAGACAGAACATTCAGCTTCGCATCAACTTTTTTGTACCACCTTGCTGGCTTTGTAACTGGCTTCATTAAGTAAGCACACATCATGGGTGAGAGCGTTAAAGCGACAAACCCTGAGATGATCACTGCAGCAGCTAACGTGAAAGCAAATTGTCTAAATAGATCAGCGGTTAAGCCTGACATCAGGCCAATCGGTAGATACACGACCGCTAAAGTAAGCGTCATCGCTATCACAGGAAAAACGATCTCTCGACACCCTTTGATTGCAGCATTAAAAGGGGTTTCGCCCTCTTCGATATGTCGGTAACAGTTTTCAGCCACAACAATGGCATCATCGACAACTAAACCAATTGCAAGAATGATGGCCAAGATAGTCAGCACGTTGATACTAAACCCAAGTAGATGCATGACTGCAAATACACCTATCACACACACTGGGATGGTAATGATCGGAATCGAAGCCACACGAACAGAACCAAGGAACAAAACCACGACCGCTGAAACCAGAACAATCGCTTCAACTAAAGTCATGAAGCCTTCGTCAATTGCGGTTTTAATGAAATCAGCTTGGTTGTAGACCATCTTCATCTCAATGCCTTCAGGCAACTGAGGTTGAATCACGTCTATTTGCTTCTTAACCTTATTGGCAACCGTCACTGGGTTTTCACTTTTCAGTGGCAGTACCTGAATCGACATCGCTAAATTGTCATCTACACGAAGAATACTCGGCGTAAGGCTCTCTTCGCCCATTTTGACCTCAGCAATATCTCCGACACGAATGATCTTGCCGTTATCGACACGAACCACCAAATCTCGCACATCATCAACACTAGTCACTTGGTTGACTGGGTTAATGGAGAAATCTCGCACCTGACCTTTGATAGTACCCGCGGTAAACGTCGCGTTGTATGAGCTTAATGTACCGACTACGTCTGACGCACTCATGTTAAGCGCCATCATTCGATCAGGTTGTAACCACACACGAACTGCTTTTTCACTGCCACCATACGGCCCCCAAATCCCCCCCACACCTTGTATGTGCTTAAACTGGGGCACGACTTGCTGGCTAATGTAGTCATACATGTCTTGCTTAGACATCTTGCCGGTATTCACAAACGTGATGATGTTACTCGGCATGCTGGTATCAGAAGAGTCATCCGTTACCGTTGGCTTATCCGTCATACTAGGAGGGAAATCACCAATCGCTTCAACACTGCTACGCAGGTTGTTCATCAAGCTCGTGTATTCGACGTCATTAATGTCATCTTCAAACATGATTTTTAGATTACACGTTCCTTCCTGGCAGTCGGTCGTCATGGTTTTCACGCTGTCTAAGCCCGTTGCCGCCGTGATCAGTTTATCTGCCACATTGCGCGACATGAACTCAGCACTGGCACCATTGATCGCAGCAGTGACCGTTGCTGAAGGTGTCTTATGTTCAGGAAAGTATTGGATTGAGAGCTTTTGAAACGACAAAAGTCCAAGCAAAACAATGGTGATACTCAGAACAGACGCAAACACAGGGTGCTTGATACAAATCTCAGGAAGCTTCATTCAGATTCTCCTTTGTTACGGCTTCCTTGCTTTGGGTTTGCTTGCTTAAAGTTTCCTTGCTATGAGTTTCCTTGCTTTGGATTTCGCTCGATGATTGCTCAGCAGCCGCATTAGTTTCCCCACCCTCGCTATTTTCGTTGACGGCTTCGTCTACACCTTTTGTTGCTTCCGTCCAATCAACCGAAGGCTCAACCGGATGTGCTTCATCAATCTGTGTTTCGGTCTCTTCTACCTCGGGCTGAACGGTCTGCTTAGTGACCACTTTATCTACCGGCTCCGTTATTAACTCAACCGTTTTCTGCTCCGCATTTGGGTTCATGACCTTAACCAACGACGCTTTCTTTAGGTTCTGTTGTCCCGTCACTACGACCTGATCACCCAGTTTCAATCCGTTTTCTACAACGACGTACCCATCGTTAGTGTTCACACCCAATTCAACAATGCGTTGCTCGATTTTTTCACCATTCACAATCCATACAAAGCGTTGTGCATTTTTTGCTTGAACGGAATTTTGAGAAACCACCATTTGAGTCGTGTCTTCGCTCGTCATTTGGCTTACTTTGGCAAACATACCCGGAACTAAGCGATGATCTGGATTGGTCACGTGCGCGTGTACTTCTACGCGACCTGAACTCTCATCAACCGCGGGGGCAATGTAATCCACCACGCCAGAAAACGCTTCATCGACAAAAGCATCAACTTGGATTGAGACATTCTGCCCAAGTTTTGCGTTGCCTAAATCCGACTGGCCAATGGAATACTGAACTTCGACAGGATCGAGTTTAATCAAACTCACCAACGCGGTTGCGCCATCAATTTTACTGCCCACTGAGTGGGTAAAGTTGGTTAATTGCCCATCAAATGGCGCTACCAATAAATAGTCATTCATCAGCGCTTCTTTCTGTCGGTAATCCGCTGCTGCTAGATTCGCCTGCTCTCCCAGTTCTTCCACATCTTGTTGAGACATAGAGTCGGGCTGTTTCTTTAGTAATTCTTGTACTCGCTTTAATTTCGACTTTGCTAGCGCTAGAGAGCTTCTTGCTTTGTCTAGATCGGCTTTCGCTTTGGTATTGTCCAATTGAGCGATCAACTCGCCTTTTTTAACTGAATCTCCATCTTTGAAATGGATATTGAGAATTTTGTCGGAGGCACTGAATGTCAATGCAGCAGAATCCGTTGCCCTGATTTTGCCAACCTCGTTGATTGAAGATGTGAATGCTTGTTTGTGCGCTTTTTCGATAGTCACAGGAATCAAGCTTGAGTCTTGGGCAAACGATGGAGAGATATGTAAGGCAAACAGTGCCAAACAGATTGTTTTACTAAGCTTTGTAAATTTCATTTTTAATAACCATAACCGTTTGAATTCGTCTGAATTAAAACGTTTTTCTAAGCAGCTATTTCTTACTTAATGAGCTTCCAGCTATTTAAATAATGCTAAAACAGCTAATAATGAGAAAAGGGCTCAACTCACTGTCGAGCCCTGCAATTTTTATATGATTCCTAAATTTTTACGTTCTGAACTCCAAAGTAAAAGTTAAAAACGATGTTGATATTGAACACCAAGCAAGAGAGCATCGGCAGTCACATCAGCAGTTATATTGGAACTCGTTCCTGGAATCGTCGTCAGGTTTTCGTCAATATCTTGTGATTCTCCGATGATAAATCCGACTCCAACGTCCACAGAACTGGCATCGGTGAAGTTATACGTCCCTCCGACTGTTAACCAGTGACGGTTAACATCAGGAATAGAGAGCGATGTGAGTTCGTCAGTCGGGGAAATGTCGTACATGTAGCCCGCTCGTAGAACGATGTCTTTTGACATGGTGTATGTACCACCGACAGAAACATGTCCTGCATCTTTCCATTGATAATCTTTAATAGAGTCGTCATAAGAGTCAGATGTTAGCGAGTCAAATTCAGACCAGTTCACCCACTGCAAGCTGTAATGGAAAGCCCACTGTTCGTTGAGCTGGTGCCAACCGGAAAACTCTAGAGTGTCTGGTAGAGGTACGTTCATCTTATCGGCAGGGACGCCGCCTTTGGTAATGTCACCTTCCACTTCGATATCTGGGCTGTAACGGTAACTAATACCAAACTTGTTATGTTCGTTGACTTGGTAAGTCGCACCAACATTTGCACCTAGACCGAAACCGTCTGCATCTACATTTAACAAGTTTTGACGGTATATCTCACCCTCACCGTAGATAACATCTAGCCCTACGCCCAAATTGATTTTTTCAGACAACTCGTAAGCCACAGCGAAACCAACATTGATACTGGAAAGCGCTGTTTTCCCTCCGAACTCATCCGCTTCGAACGACTCATCAAACTCAACGTCAGTACCGAAATTGGAATGGACTGTTGCGCCCAAGGTAAATTTCGAATCTTGAATTGGGTGAACATAATGAATGCTTGGGACTAGTGTCCCTGCGTCTAATGATTGATCATCTAACATTTCAGTATCACCAATCATTGGTGTGTAGCTAACACTCGACACATCAATACCACTATCGATATAGATAGCGCCGACAGAGAGTGTTGGTTGCTCGATGTAAGCCATCGCAGCACTGTTTTTAGCAACAATCGCAGCGCTATCTGCCATCACTGCATCACCGGCGAATGCACGACCTAACCCTGTTGCAGACTGCGCGTTAAGTTGGAATCCTGCGGCGTTTGTTAAACAAGGAATGAGAGCAGCTGCGGTGCCCAATAAAAGTTTATTCTTCATCTTGAGACACCTCTGTTTCGATATGGTCTTCGTTATTAATGACAACAAGCGAACCGTCAGTCATCACCATCGAAGCAACAGCTAATTGTTGGGTTGTCACCGCTTCACGTACATCTGACATATTTTCGCCAGGCATACCCGGTAGGCCACTTTCATCAACGGGGCCTTCATAAGGAAACAAATACGTACCGTGTCCACCGGTTGTCGTTCTTATGACTCCACCGAGTTCGATCTGATCACGCTTTGTACCCGTTATAGGGTCTAAACCAAGGGCCGTAATTAAGGGCTCAGTGCCAGTTCGAATATTATCTGGCGCGGTATTAGGAATTACGCTATCAGGAACGTAATCAACGCCAACGTCACAGGTTTCGCCGCAATCTCCAACTGCAGCTAACAAAAGAGTCGGTTGCTCAGCCTTAACTTGACGAGAGATGAAGCTAGCAGGGTCTGCACTATCAATTGTTGCTTGAACCCCTTGTTTAAGGTCTGTCACAACCAAATCGAAGATGTCGTTCTCTAACTGACTGACAAGCAGCGCGTTATCGGACGAAAGTTCAACAAACTCTCTAAGTGCCTCAATACATTGTTGATTCGTTGCTTCTATTGTGCATGTATTTGGTATGACAGTTTCAGCAATGCCACGCTGAACATCAGGAGACTTCTTAACACCTTCAGACATTTCAGGGCCTAAGGTTTGAGAAGACAGAACCAAGTTAGTTAACCCCTGCCCCGGAACAACAAAGTTCACCGTGTTAAACTCAAAATTGGTATTGGTATCTGAGTGAAAATCAGGGCTTGCTTGACTAAACTCACTCACCATTACCGACATAATTCCACCCAGCGATTGTCCAATTAAATGAACGTTTTCGTTGTCGACCCAACCTTCCTGACTCAACGCATAACGAAGACCCAAAAAGTCAGAAACAGACTGCTGGAGATTAGAACGAAGCGCTAAAGGGGAATCAATATTTATGAAGAACGCTTTGTTTGCTCGAGCACTAATTTCCACGTGCTCAGGACTTGAATCATAACGTATCCGCTCACCGTGATAAGGCATATCGATCGCAACCACGGCATAGCCTTTTTCCGTATATTCCGCAGCCATTAAAGAAGCAGTGCCTCGCTCTGCTGTAACACCGTGAATAAAAATAGCGACAGGTAACTCTATAAAAGTATTCCAGTTGAACTCTTTTGGTACATATATATCTGCCGTAAGCTCAAGATCTTCCGTTTTTTGAGGCATAGCATTCTCTGCAGTTGGAAAACTGCCAGAAGTGTTGGTAATCCATTCATAAAGTGGTGGACAATTTTCTTTCGGTTCAAACTCATCGACGATACATTCTGCCTCCCTCTCTTTTGTAAAAGGTAAGTAAGACGGAATTTTGAGCACTCTTGTATACAGGTTATATCCCCGCTTTTCCTCTACAATTACAGGTTCTGCTTGGGTGAATGAACTACCATATTGCAGATGGTTTCTTTTCATCGCATCCAAGGGAGCATAAGAACTCTGAGTTTTAAATTGCGCGGCATATACAGGAATACCCTTATCTGGATATAACGCATAATATGAATCAATAGCGCTCAATACTTGCTCTTGAAGAACTTCTTCTTTTTCACTATTTAATGGAGCGTCTGAATCAATCAACTCATCAAAGCTGGCATCTGATTTTAAAGGTTCATTAAATTCAGTTTTTACCCCATCCGTTACTACAACCGAATAAGTACGATTTTCGACTAAGCCTGATTCACATTGGATTTTAATATTGGAACCATCGGCTGATATTTGAGTGCCAACTTCCTCACCTGTTACTCCATCAATTAATACAACATTCCCGGCTAAGGTTTCATTATTGAGTGGATAACGTTTGTCAGAATTTACGCTTTGTAGCGGAATTAAAATCGGTTCCGCACAAAGTCCCCAGCCGTCTAGGGCTGCGTATGAATTGTTGTAGTCCTGATAATAAGCATCATTGGTCGATGACATTGCGGCAACGTCTTCACCGACTCCCGATATTGTTCCATCGTCGTCATACCCATAACCATCATTCGGTTTTGGTAATTCATTAATGTTGTAGGGAACCAATACCGAAACGGCTTCTTGAGTCGAGTCTTCAGACTGACAGCCGAGTAAGGCAAGCGTAATTAGTCCACATATATATGGCTTATTGAAATCTTTCAAAACAGCTCCTTCGTAGCTTTCGCATTTAACTGGTGTGGCCATGCGATTTATCGTTATTTGAGTTGCCAATTGAGTCGGAGGTAAGCTCGACTTTTATTCGTAGAGAGCAAGGCAACACAGAGTTGGAATGACACGTTGATAAAACTACGTAAGAAATTTGAGCAGTTAACCCACACCCACTAAATCAGCGTCACCCGTTAATGATCCAATAGCTACTAACGGCAAGCACCTGAAACCGCATTAAACAACCTCAAAAAGGTATATAAGGAAATCTAATTAGGTTAATAATTAACATAAATTCAGTTACTTAAATATCAAAGACGATGAAATCAGTAAGTTTATGTTTGTTGTAAGATTTGTTACATTTAGGTTAGAACGCTTATAACAATGAGAACCCAGATGTCTGCTGAATTTATTATCAATGATGATATACAGGTCAATTTAGAAGAGAGTGAAATCCATCACTTTAAGACGGGCCGTACCTACCCAATAGGTTCTAATGAGTCAGAGCTGCTTAAGTTTTTTATCTCGAGACCCAATGAGGTGATCACTCGCCAAGTTCTGATTGAACAAGTGTGGGTGTCTAAAGGTATCTACGTTGAAGATGGCAGCCTAATGCAGACCATCTCGATTTGCCGAAAAGCGTTAGAAGATAAGAGCGGGATGATCATCGTCACTGAGCGCGGTAAAGGCTACCGATTTGCAGGACAAGTGACACAAGACAAAGAACGCGCGCTGCGTAAAATTCAATCGCAACCCAAACAAGAAACGAATCAACCTGAAGACAACACAGCGACAGATAGCATAGCGACAGAAAATTCAACAACCGAGACAACAGCCGCGACGAAAAAAACAAACAGTGTAGTAGCGCTGGTTGCATTATTTGTAGTGGCTGCAGGGTTATCCCATTATTTGTTTTCTTATTTAGATAGAAATAGCCTAGGCGAAGACCTCGTGGGTCAGCATTTTATCTCTTGTAAAATCGAATCCGACGAATTCACTTTTAACGAGTTATTCAACGTCACGCTTTATGAATATAAGGGACGAAAAATCATCATCGATAATTCAGGAAAATCTCTGAGCTTTCCAGCAGGATTTAAAGGAGTGACTTGTGAATAACAAAACGAATACAGCAATTTTTGTGGTACTGCTTGGCGTATTAGTCGGCTGGATTTCTACTTTTATTCCTAAATCACACCTTGAAGGGCATTATTTAGCAAGTACAGCATCAATTATTAACCCGTCCAATAATATGATTCATAACCAGTCTTCTATTAACATCGAATTTAAGAAGAATGACAGTTATGACCTATTATACCTGTCGACCAAGCAAGTCGGTTTTACGTCATCAGGATCTTACTCTGTCACTCAACACGACATCTCACTGGATGAGAACCAACACCAGCAAATCATCCCGAATCGCGAGTTGTCGTTTTACGAAAAAGTCATGATAAGTGAAGGTTCTACACTATCGTCTGACGCCATGCCTTACATTCCATTGAATAGAGAAGAGTTTTTACTGGTGACGCGTTATGGGATGATTCATTTTTGTAAGAAGGTAGCCTGCTCTGAGCTGTCAACGTATTCAAATGACATTCCTGACGTTGATATGAACTAAGCTCACTCTCTATTTTTAACGCTAATTATATTTTAGTGCCAGCTTGTGTTTTAACGCTTACTTAGGGAAATAAGTAGGCGTTAAACGTAAGTAAGCATCAAAGCTAAGTAATCGTCAAAGCTAAGATTCTCACCTCTTTACTCCGATAAATACCCACTTCGTTACACATTCCCTTCCAAAGTACAAAAAACACTCACGATTTATAAAACAACGCCTACATATGCAACTAGAACAACCAAAGGTGATCCAAGTTATATTCTAACGAGCTACAAAATTTGTTTATTAACATCTAAACAACAGTAGTTAATCACGATTTACAACCACAATTAACATCGAAAAAAATGTTTGTCTTAGATCATATCAACCTCAACTATGCCTCGTGCCACAGTGCAGTTTTCTGTACATTCATTGTCATATTCTGAAACACTTTCTTATATTTTTTAAACTTTGTGGAGATTTCTATGTTAGAGCTCTTGATCGGATTAGTGATTACTATCGCTGTTGGTTACTTTATTGTGAAAGGCTATAAAGCGGCAGGCGTATTACTAACTGCTGGCCTTGCCCTACTTCTTATTACTGGCCTTATTGGTCACACAGTCTTACCAGCTAAGGTCGCTTCAACAGGTAACATGGTTACCGACTCACTAGAATTTGTTAAGTACATGCTTCAATACCGTGGAGGCGGCCTAGGCATGCAAATCATGCTTCTTTGTGGCTTTGCTTCTTACATGACGCACATCGGCGCAAACAACGTGGTAGTGAAACAATTCTCTAAACCGCTTGCTGCTATCAAATCTCCATACGTTCTTCTTGTTGCGGCTTACATCGTAGCGTGTCTAATGTCTCTAGCAGTAAGTTCTGCAACAGGCCTTGGTGTGCTATTGATGGCTACCCTATTCCCAATGATGACGGCAATGGGTATTTCACGCCCGGCAGCGGTTGCAGTTTGTGCGTCCCCTGCAGCAATCATTCTTTCACCAACCTCTGGTGATGTGGTTATTGCAGCTGAAAAATCAGGCATGTCTCTTGATGTGTTTGCCGTTCAAACGGTACTACCTGTTTCTATCTGTGCAATCATCGTGATGGCTGCTGCCGCTTTCTTCTGGAACAAGTATCTGGATAAGAAAGAAAACACACCAATGGAAAAAGTAGACGTTTCAGACATTGAAACAACGGCACCCGCTTTCTACGCTGCACTGCCATTCCTGCCTATCATCGGTGTATTCCTATTTAATGGTCGTACGATTCCAGGCCTTTCACTTGATATCTACACCATCGTCGTAGGCTCTATCTTCGTGGGCGCAATCATCGATTACGTTGTGAAGAAGTTCGACGGCGAAAAGACGCTAGAAGATCTAGACTCTTGCTACCAAGGCATGGCAGAAGCATTCAAAGGCGTGGTAATGCTGTTGGTTGCGGCGGGCGTATTTGCTCAAGGCCTAATGTCTATTGGTGCGATTGATAACCTGATTGGTCTTGCTGAATCGGCAGGCGCAGGCGGCATCGCGTTAATGCTTATCCTAACGGGTCTAACGGTTGCAGCAGCTATCGCTACAGGTTCTGGTAACGCACCGTTCTATGCATTCGTAGAACTCGCTCCGTCACTTGCGGCGAAAATGGGCTTGAACCCAGCGTTCCTAATCATCCCAATGCTTCAAGCATCGAACCTAGGTCGTACCATCTCGCCAGTCTCTGGTGTAATTGTCGCGACATCTGGTATGGGTAAGATCAGCCCATTTGAAGTAGTAAAACGTACTTCTGTCCCTGTAATCTGTGGTCTTATCACGGTTATCTTCGGTACGCTTGTTCTAGTACCAATGGCAGCTTAATTGTCAGTAAAACAGACATGATTATTTGGATATAAAATGCCCTAACAAAAAGGCGCTGAACTTAATAAGTTCAGCGCCTTTTTTCATGTCACGTGTTCAAAATCATTAGAGGCTATTGATGCTAAATTAAAAGTTATCACGAGAAACTGTCGTTAAAAGCTCACGTTATTTGCCCCTAACATTTACAACCAACAGTACGGCTTGAAATAGTTTTATTTCAAAGGAACAAGCCCTACTTCATGTCACCATAGCGTTCTAGGTACAGAACCGTTGCTGCAGTACGTGAAGGAACTTGTAGCTTTTTCAGCAAACTCTTCATATGTACCTTAACTGTCGATTCAGAAATGAACAGATGGTCTGCGATCTGCTTGTTGCGGTAGCCTTTTGCAACTTCTTGAAGGATCTGCATTTCACGTTCAGTCAGTTGGTCGAAGATGTCGTTGCGGCTCTCTGCATCATTTAAGTAACGAGATACAACACTGCTGTAGGCTTTGTCGCCATGGTGCGCTTGTTTCAGTAATTCGATGAGTTCATCGGGTTCAGTGTCTTTAAGCAAGTAACCATCAGCGCCCGCTTTTACAATTGCTTCAATATCTGCAGGGCTGTCAGAAACCGTTAGAATAACGATGTTAGCGCTTGAGCCATCAGTACGAAGTGCCTTTAACGTATCAAGGCCAGACATGCCTTTCATATTAAGATCCAAAAGGATCAAATCAGGTTCTTCTTCATGGGCAAGAGCGACCGCTTCAGTACCGTTACTTGCTTCTGCAATCACTTCGAATTCATCTTCAAAGCTCAGTAATTGGCTTATACCTCTGCGCATCAATGGATGATCATCAACCAGCATTACTTTACAAATCGTCAACTTTAACTTCCTTCAAACTTTTATATTTCAATATGACTGTACAGCCTTCACCTTGAGCCGCTTCAATCGTTAAGTCGCCATTCAGTCTTGCCGCACGCTCCTGCATAATGCTCATCCCGTAGTGGTTCATCTTCGAACTACTTGGGTCAAAGCCATCTCCATTATCCTTAATCACGACGAATACTTCACCTTCCTCATCGATACAGCATACATCTATCAAGTCGGCATTGGCGTGTTTTATTGCGTTTATTGTTGCTTCACGAATCAATTGAAGCAAGTGAACCTGACTGTGCGCATCAAGCTCAATCGATGAAAGATTATTGGTTAGGTTAATCTTCGCTTCTGTTCTTTCGCTGAGTTCTTCAAGCATGGTGCTCAAAGCCTCTCCGAAGTTACCCTCTTTTATCGTCAACCTAAAGGTTGTGAGCAACTCTCGTAACTGAGTATAGGCATCAGCCAAACCGTTACCGATTTCCGACGCTATTTGTTCCGACTGCTCTCGGTGTTGTTGCTCTGGCAGTTTGCCAATCACACGCTTCAGCAATGTCACTTGGATTTTTAAATACGACAGTGATTGAGCCAGTGAATCATGCAGTTCACGTGCAATTGTTGCACGCTCTTCCATAATAATAAGCTGCTCAGCTTTTTTTTGCGCACGATTATAATAGATAGCTCGCGATAAGAGTTGGATAAAACTATCAATCAGCGTCCTGGTTGAATGGCCATGATGATATGAACAATATAAATAGCCCAAGATAAGCTCATTATCATCCAGCTTCATTTCAAATTTTTCATAGTCTAAGTTCGAGTCGTACCCTTCATCCATAATCAGTGAACGACCTGAGTTGTCTACAATCTCTAGCCTTAACGATTCGATGCCTTCTAAGCTCACGAGGTGCTGCAGGATGGCTCGGAAGTTCTCTGGGGCGATACGTGTTACGGTCAGCTCTTGTGAAGAGTGATACAACGCCTGTAGGGATTGGTTAGCGTTTTGTAGCTCTATTGTCTTAGCATCCACAACGTCTTCAAGATTTCGATAGAGCGCACCCAAGTCTTTCGCCATTGAGTTAAATGTCTTGGTCAAAATACCCAGTTCGTTGTTATTGGTGACCTTCAACTCGACTTCAAAATCACTATTTTTGATTCGCTGACTGGCGCCAACGAGTGCATGTAACGGCTTAACAACTTGTTTACGGACAAAGTGAACAACAAAAAGAGATATGACGAGAATTCCACCTAAGCCAATACCACCAGCCCACGCCAACTTTATCAACTTATCTTCAGAGAACTCTTGCAGCTTAAAAACGAAGCCATCAATTTCAGTAACGAAGTTTTCAACTAATACGAGATAGTGCTTTCGATCTTCGCTGCTTAATACCTGTTTAAGCTCGTGCCAACGACCAATAATTAAATAGTAATCTTCGGTGATGTCTGTAGGAACTTCCCAACTGACCAAGTTGGCCATTGAAGGGGAATAAAGAGAACTTTCGAATTCACGAATATGAGAATCATAATCAACTGATTCTATTTGAATATCATGCGCTAAACGATAGCTTTGCATACGCATTGAGCCGGCCACGTTAACCGCCTCTGCGTCGTTGAGACTTGACGCCAATGTAAAGATAGCAAAACCAGTAGTGGCAACCGAAAGGAGCAGTATGGACAGCAATGATTTAGCTATTGTACTCGTTACAGATGAAACTGGTTTAATAAGCAAAATCAAAATCCTGAAGGTATATAAGTGGCTGTCCGAAACCTATTGTCACACATCAAAAAACAGAGCTCCATTCAATATGTGACCAAACGCTTCGTAATTTATTGATCTAAGACAATATAGGATCCTATTTAGCCCTTAAGGGGTATTTATACAAATATTTCTAAAACTACACTACTTGTGAGGATAAATGACAAGATATTAACAAAACAATGATCTACAATTACAACATCTTAGCAACATTAGTAGGCATTTAGTGGTAGACCTATCGAGACGACGCCTATTTTCTAGGCGAAAAGTAGATTCAAGCCAAATTCGATTGCCTTGGATTAACAGCCTAGAAAGCTTTACAGATGACTGCACTCGTTGCGGTAAATGTATCGAAAATTGTGAGACTAAGATAATCATTGTAGGCGATGGTGGTTTTCCTACTGTCGACTATTCAAAAGACGAATGCACTTTTTGTTATCAATGTGCTGACGTTTGTCCTGAACCAATTTTTAAACCCAAGGAAGAAACACCTTGGCAAGCAAAAGCAAGTATCTCTGATAAATGCTTAGCGCAACAAAATGTTGAATGCCGAAGCTGTGGTGACATGTGTGAACCTATGGCCATTCAATTTCAACTTAGAGCAGGCAGTGTTGCTCTACCAAAAATCGAGTTAGATGAGTGTAACGGTTGTGGAGCCTGCGTAGCAGTTTGCCCTACTTCAGCTATTCTTGTGAGTAATGCATAAAACAAAAATAACGAGAGCAATTTATGGCACTAAATGAAGTGCATATATCAAGTTTAGTCGTGCATGTGAGCCCAGAGCATCTAGACGAGATCAAAGCACAAATCGAGAAATTCGATAACGCAGAGATTTACGGCAGCAGCCCTGAAGGCAAAATCATAGTAGTCCTAGAAACCGAAAACCAAGGTTTTGTAACGGACACCATCGAAGAAATTAATAATATTACGAACGTTTTAGGCACAGCTTTGGTTTATCACCAAATCGAAACTGAGCTCGACGAAACGGATTTAGAAACTGGAAGCAACAATTCTCAACTTGAGGGTGAAGTATGAAAATGACAAGACGCGCGTTTGTGAAAGCAAACGCAGCTGCATCAGCGGCAGCCGTTGCAGGTGTAACTCTGCCAGCAACAGCAACCAACCTGATTGCTAGCTCTGATCAAACAAAAATCACGTGGGATAAAGCGCCTTGTCGTTTTTGTGGTACGGGCTGTTCGGTACTAGTTGGTACTCAAAATGGTAAAGTGGTTGCGACTCAAGGCGACCCAGAAGCACCTGTAAACAAAGGCCTTAACTGTATTAAAGGCTACTTCCTTTCAAAAATCATGTACGGTAAAGACCGTCTTGAACAGCCTCTTCTTCGTATGAAAGACGGCGAGTTCCACAAAGATGGTGATTTTACACCAGTATCTTGGGACCAAGCTTTCGACGTAATGGCTGAGAAATGGAAAGCGGCACTGAAGAAGAACGGTCCAACAGGCGTTGGTATGTTCGGTTCAGGCCAGTGGACTGTAATGGAAGGCTACGCGGCAGTTAAGCTGATGAAAGCCGGCTTCCGTTCAAACAACATCGATCCAAACGCTCGTCACTGTATGGCTTCTGCGGTAGGTGCATTCATGCGTACCTTCGGTATCGATGAGCCAATGGGTTGTTACGATGACTTTGAACACGCAGACGCATTCGTTCTGTGGGGTTCAAACATGGCAGAAATGCACCCAGTACTATGGACTCGTATTACAGACCGTCGTCTAAGCCACCCACACGTTAAAGTAAACGTACTGTCTACTTACTACCACCGTTCTTTTGAGCTTGCAGACACGGGTTACATCTTTGAACCTCAATCAGATCTTGCGATTGCTAACTTCATTGCAAACTACATCATCCAAAACGATGCTGTAAACTGGGACTTCGTGAATAAGCACACGAACTTCAAGCAAGCAACGACAGACATCGGTTACGGTCTTCGTGATGACGATCCTCTACAGAAAGCAGCAGCAAACCCTAACTCAGGTGCAATGACTGCAATCACTTTTGAAGAGTACAAAGCTTCTGTCGCTGAATACACCGTTGAGAAAGCATCTGAAATGTCAGGTGTCTCTCAAGATGATCTGATCAAACTTGCGAAGCAATATGCAGATCCAAACATCAAAGTAATGTCACTTTGGACTATGGGTATGAACCAACATACTCGTGGCGTTTGGATGAACAGCCTTGTGTACAACATCCACCTTCTAACAGGTAAGATTTCTACTCCAGGTAACAGCCCATTCTCACTTACTGGCCAACCATCTGCGTGTGGTACAGCTCGTGAAGTTGGTACGTTCTCTCACCGTCTACCGGCAGATATGGTGGTTGCTAACCCTAAACACCGTAAGATCGCAGAAGACATCTGGAAACTTCCAGAAGGCACTATCCCTGCAAAACCAGGTGCTCACGCTGTTGTTCAAGACCGTATGCTTAAAGACGGTAAGATCAACGCTTACTGGGTAATGTGTAACAACAACATGCAAGCTGGTCCAAACATCAACACTGAACGTCTGCCAGGTTACCGTAACCCAGACAACTTCATTGTATGTTCTGACCCATACCCAACGGCAACAGCTCAAGCGGCTGACCTTATCCTTCCAACAGCAATGTGGATCGAAAAAGAAGGTGCTTACGGTAACGCAGAACGTCGTACACAAGCATGGTACCAACAAGTTAAAACAGTTGGTGACGCGAAGTCTGACCTATGGCAAATCATGGAGTTCTCTAAGCGCTTCACTATTGAAGAAGTTTGGGGCGAAGAACTGGTTGCGAAAATGCCTGAGTACCGTGGCAAAACCATGTACGACGTGCTTTACAAAAACGGCAACGTTGATGCATTCCCACTGTCTGAAGCTCAAGAGCTTAACGACGATGCACAAGCTCAAGGTTTCTACGTTCAAAAAGGTCTATTCGAAGAATACGCAGCCTTTGGTCGCGGTCACGGTCACGATTTAGCACCATACGATCGCTACCACCAAGTTCGTGGTCTACGTTGGCCTGTTGTTGACGGTAAAGAAACACTATGGCGCTTTAAAGAAGGTTCGGATCCATACGCTAAGAAAGGTTCTGATTGGGACTTCTACGGCAAGCCAGATGGTAAAGCACTGATCATCAACGCGCCATACGAAGCGCCACCAGAAGTACCAAACGATGAATACGATATGTGGCTATGTACTGGTCGTGTTCTTGAGCACTGGCACACAGGTACTATGACTCGTCGTGTACCAGAACTTTACAAAGCAGTACCGGATGCACTTTGTTACATCCACCCTGCTGACGCTAAAGCTCGTGGCCTTCGCCGTGGTGATGAAGTTCTTATCGAAAACAAACGTGGTGAAGTACGCGTTCGTGTTGAAACTCGTGGTCGTAACCGTCCACCACAAGGCTTGGTATTCGTACCATTCTTTGATGCAAGAATTCTGATCAACAAGTTGATCTTGGATGCAACGGATCCTCTGTCTAAGCAGACGGATTATAAGAAGTGTCCAGTTAAGATCACTAAGGTTTCTTAAGCGCCAATTGCTTTTAGAACCTAGATACAAGATCTAACGTATTTAATATTGCGACTACTTTTTTCATCACTTTTTGAAAAAAGTAGTCCACTCAAAGAATTAGCCTTTAGGCGGAGAAATTAACCATGAAAAAACTGATTACTGCCCTACTATCAGCTGGTCTTTTGCTAGCTGGTGCAGTTCAAGCTCAAGCTGAGCTGGATAACCCAGGCGGCATTGGTGGCGTAGAATCTCTACGTGGTGCAAGTGAACTTGAAGCTACTCGCGCAGCAGATGACTTCAAAAAGTTCCCTCGTGACCAAGTACTTGAGAGTGACTACGTATACCAACCACCTCTAGTGCCTCATACTATTCGTAGCTATGAAGTTTCTCTTAACGCTAACAAGTGTCTTTCTTGCCACAGCTGGAAAAACGCAAAAGAAATGGGTGCGACTAAAGTGAGTGTAACTCACTACATGAACCGTGAAGATGCGGTACTTGCAGACGTATCACCTCGTCGTTATTTCTGTCTACAGTGTCACGTACCTCAAGCTAATGCTAAGCCACTAGTTGAGAACGAGTTCAAACCTGTAGATTCACTGCGTTAATCGTAGCCAGACGGTAAGAGAGGCTATATATGATAAAATTACTTAAAGCGTTTTGGAAAAGACTCGCGACACCAAGTAAAGCAGCGGTAGGCGTTGTACTTTTCTTGGGATTCGCTGGCGGTCTTTTATTCTGGGGTGCATTTAACACAGGTATGCAAGCAACCAACACGGAAGAGTTCTGTTCTGGTTGTCATGCGCCTATTGTTGCTGAAATCCAAGAAACAATTCACTACTCTAACCGCTCAGGCGTTCGTGCTATCTGTTCAGATTGTCACGTACCTCACGAGTGGACAGATAAAATTGTTCGTAAGGTTCAGGCATCTAAAGAGTTGTACGCGCACTTTATTGCAAAAACCATCAACACTGAAGAGAAATTCAAAGCACGTCGTGCCCACCTTGCTGAACGTGAGTGGAAACGTATGAAAGGCAATGACTCACTTGAGTGTCGTAACTGTCACCAGTTCGATTACATGGACTTCTCAGAGCAGAGCCCTCGTAGTGCGAAACAACACTCAACTGCGCTAGCTTCTGGTGAAAAAACGTGTGTAGATTGCCACAAAGGTATCGCACATAAACTACCAGACATGCACGGCGTTGAAGGCTGGCAATAAGGAGCGATTGAATGAGTACTTTAGAAAGCGTAATTTGGCACATCCTAGGTTACAGTGCTATGCCAGTTATCATTCTTGGTGGCTTTGCCGGTGTTGCAGCCGTATCTCTTTGGCTTTTATCTATGACTAAAGACAAAGAAATCGATTAGAAATTAAAATTTCGTCAACTTTTACCAGTTATCTTTGGGATGAGTTGATACTAGAAAGCCACTGAATTCAGTGGCTTTTTTATTGTCTGGCATTTCTTACTTCTACTGTTAAGGTATTTCTACTGTTAAGTACGAGGCAAAACGTTAAGCTTGGTTTTCCGAAGCTTCTGGATCGACGTTCTCTTTATCGACATCTTCCTTATCAAGAATCGGCAGCACCTGCTTTACGGAATCCCGACAACAATACTCTCATACCATAAAAACTGTAGATCCATTGTTTAAACGGAATAGCCAGATACTGCTTATATCGGATTAAATATAATGAGGCGCCCATAAAGAAGCTCACTCAGCGATAGAGTAAGATTTCAAAAGTTTCATTTATGAACGGTAACCCTAAGGAATATTAATACGTCCAACACTTAAAATGGGGCGATTTTTACTTCGTAAATATTTCATTTGTATTTACATCTAAATAAATTTTATTTTCAAGCGATAGTCCGCCGCAATAAATAAAATAGACATCTCGGTCACTGTACTTCACCGATTTCACCCAACCACCTAACTCCTCGAAATCACTTGGGTCACATTCGCCATCCGAGATCAGCTCTGCAACCGTATTGCGGAACGTCTCTTTATGGAGCTTAAGATCGTCGGATTTAACCAAATATGAATCCAATATCTCTATGCTTTCTTTCTCGGAAATAATCACTTCATCATTAGATAGGCCAGACATCGAAACCCATTCGGCTGTCTGTGGCCCGCCTTCTTTTAGAACGATGTAATCTGAGATACGAGCCCATTCGCCTTGTTTCTCTAACACTTCGACCTTTTCACCTTTATAGAGGTAATCTGTTATCAACCCATCAATTTCAGGCTGCTCTACCACTTCGAGCTTTCTATCTAAAACGTAAAATTCGGTCTGTTCTGGTTCAGGCTGAAGATCCATGATGGGTGCGAGGTCAGAATCTGACTGCTGAGCAACTTCTGCAGCTGGCTCTTCCATTTTCTCTGGTGGAATTGGGTCTTTATTCATGACCAAGAAGTAATACGCCGCTCCTCCGCCCAATATTAACAACACAAGTAAAGCGATCAGCGCTTTTTTCATCAAATCCACCAGCTCTTCCGTTTTAGGTATCTTTCAAGTGTACATCAACTCATGCTGCTGCTCATCTATACTCTCTATAGAGAACGCAGTAAGTAGAGGAAAGTCATGAGTTTTTGGGTGAAGGTTATCATTGTGAGTGTACCTTTGAGTGCCAGTGTCGCGCTAGCAAACCATTGTGACCGTGAAAACTGGCAAGTACTGTTGGACCGCCAACTCTCATTTGAAGGGCGGTACAACCAATACACTAAAGAATTCAACCAAGTTCTCTCAACCTATGAATCACAAACGCTGTTATCCAAACATTTCACCAAAAAGCAGATCATTGAACTTTGGGCAAAATACGAACAAAGGTTTAATGTACAGCTCAATAGTCATATGAATACTGCTTACGATGTCTCTGAGGTTCTATTAAAACAGGCATACGTTGTGTCTACCGAGCTAGATGGGGCGGAGTCTCTAACGCATTCTTGGCAAGCCGTCGCTAAACATTGCACCAACGCAAAACTACCGCGACAGACAGAAAGTGCGCAGGTGCATGTACAAAGCTCACAATCACTCTCGCAAGATCTCCATACACTCAGTGAAAAGTTCCGTCAGCTGTCTTCAAAATACCGCAAAGAAGCCACGATGATTGACGAAGCACGCCACACAAACCAACCGACAAACGATAGCCCAAACTGAAAACATTACTAGGTTTCATCGCTTTATCGACTGGATTTTTCCGATAAATATGCTTACCTCAAGCCAAAATAGTCAGATAACTCGTTAATTAAAGCTTTATCAATAAGCTGTAAAACTAATGTGCGAACTATCAACAATAAAGTTCAATTTCCGACCAATGCAAGCGAGTATGTGAGATATTCATCACAAAATAGATTTACAAACGCCAAGAAATTGTTATCATGATTATTCATATAACTTAATAACAAGAAACATTTTGGCTAGGTAATATGCAAAAAACTATGGCTTTCAACTGCTTGAGTAACACGGAATGGACTGCGGAGATAAGAGGTAAACTTTTATCTGTAGCTAAACACATGGAAGAGTTCGGTTCAGTAAGTGAGCTAGAGCTATGTAAGATATTTGGAGAGACAATTTGGAATGACGGTGTGGATTATCATTCACATGCTTTTTCATTCAGAATTAACGCTCAAACTGGGGATTGTTCAATCTCTAACTTTAAGTATCACTAAGTTTTGCACCTATCATATACGGAGTGCCTTTCACGAGGCGCTCCGTTTTTTATTGCTGCGCATCTGGTATTTGACGACAGTCTTTAAGAGCAGCGGCCCCCTTGTTTAACAACAAAAGTCATTTCGTTTTCAGCTCATTTCACCCAAAGACGTATCCCCTACTAGTGTTCAGTCAGTATAAACCGGAAGTGGCGCATTGCCTTTCACTTGCCTAATCGCAAGGTGAGTATGTATATCTTTTACGTTAGAGAGACGCTGTAGCTTTCTTGTAAATGCTTCATAAGCCATAAGATTTGGACTGACAACTTCTAAAAGATAGTCATAAGCTCCGGATACAACGTGGCAGCTGATGACCTCTTCCATTTCGACAATTGCACTTTCAAATTTATCGATCGACACTTCTTGGTGGTTGTTTAAGCTCACCTCAACAAACACACTCATTGCGATACCGACCTGTTCTCGTGACAGGCTCACACGATAGCCATCAATAATCCCTTTTTCTTCCAATCTTTTGATGCGCCTCGCGCACGGTGAAGCCGATAAGCCAACCTCATCAGCTAACTCAGCCGTGGTTAGCCTGCCGTCTTTCTGAAGCAACTCAAGAAGATGTCTATCAATCCTATCCATAGCAAATACCGATCATTGGTTAAATTCGTTAACAATTTGGGAAATATTAGCAGAAATCATCAACCATAACTTAAGTTAGAACAAAACTTGCCAACTTGTGGCACACCAAGTGCCCCATAATGAGTCATCATCCACTTTCCTTTTTTATTATGAAGCTTGGCTACCTATCTATTATTGTCACTCTGCTCATCTGGGCGAGCTTTTTCCTTTCTCTTAAAGGCGGCGCAAATTCAGACTTAACACCTGTAGACATCGCACTGACTCGATTTCTCATACCTGCATTGGTGCTATTGCCTTTGATGTGGAAAGCACGCAGCACGATCGCTGCTGTCCCGAATCGATACTTGGCCGGTATGTTCGTGGGGTGCGGGTTGCCTTATTTACTCGTTGCAGGGACAGCCATGCAGTTTGTTCCGGTATCACACGGGAGTGCTTTGGTTCCGGGAACGCTTCCTTTGTTCGTAACAGGGATCGCGGTACTCTTTTTTAAACAACCGCTTAGCCGACACCGTGTCGTTGGTTTAGGTCTTGTTTTACTCGGGATATTGTTGTTTCTAGGAAATAGCTTAAGCAGCTTCAACTTTGAATACACCAAAGGTCACTTGTTGTTTTTGTGTGGCAGCTTAATGTGGGCGACTTTTACCATCTCAGCACGTGTTGCCAATCTTAATGCGCTTGTGAGTGCGGGTTTCATTTCATTTTGTTCCACTTTGCTGTTGCTGGTCCTTATCCTTACAGGAACCCTCCCTAGCCATTTAATGAGTACACCAATTACTCAATGGCCAGTCACAGAGCTTGCCATACATTCAGCGGTGCAAGGCGTCGGCGCAGGCCTAATAGCGGCATTCACTTATCTCTATGCTGTCAATACATTAGGAGCAGAGCGTTCAGCCGCCTTTGGCAGTGCAACACCCGCCGTTGCAACGTTGTTGGCGATCCCACTGTTTAACGAGATTCCGGATACGATGACTTGGTTAGCGCTTGGTTCAATTTGTATCGGCAGCTTGGTCGCGAGCAACATTTTCATGAGAAACGACCAGTCTATGCAGTATCAACCGCCAAGCCATAGCAAAGCCTGATACTGCGTTCAAACCTAAATACAGTTCCCCTAAACATCAATTTTAGGGCTTGTAGTAAATAGATAAGCCTACAAACGTAGGCTTATCTAAAATCTTCTTTTTCTGAACTCGCTTCTCCATTAAACTGTGTGACCTTTTTGCAGATCCAAGAGAACACCATGCAACGCGATTACACTTTAACTTGCTTAAACAACATGCCTCGTGAAGAACTAGAAGAATTTAGTTTAAGAATGATTCATCGCCTTGTCCCTGAAGATGCAATGACGGAACTGTTTACGTTCGAACAAGAAGAAGTGACCAATGAAGAGCGTATGCAATCAGCGAAGTTTGATGCGATGTTGCGAATGACAGCAATCGCGCTGAGTGAAGTGAATCTTGCGTTTAGTGAGTCGGATAACTCACAACAAAACATCGAGCGCATGACTCGACTATTGCTTTGGCACTTCTATGCAATGTCGTTCAACCTTGAGCAAGCGATCAGCCTTGAAACTCACTGTGACAAAGTCGAGAAGATTTTGTCGAAAGCACCGACAGAAGCATTTGGTTGGGTAAAAGAGCTAACAGAGTTGCTGCACTTCTATGCTGAACTAAATGAAGGCAATGAAGACAATGAAGGCAACGAAGACAAAAAAGACGCATAAAGTCCCCTCAACTTAAAAACTTCTCAACTTAAAAGCTGCTCAACGAGTTGTTCGTTACTCAAAGAACAACTCGCCTATCCCCTAGAACGGCGGCAAGTAGAACGACATCGAAAGAAATTGGAACTAAATCGAAGGCAGTCAGGGCTATACCGAAGGCAAATAGAAACTTTGTTGAAATGAGTTTTCTGCTTTTGTTGTTTCTAAAACACTATGATGCAACATCAGTATCGACTGAGCGATTTTGGTGCCAATACCTAACGAACCATTAGGGGCCTCTCGTTCAACTTCATTATGGATAACGACCTTCACCCGTTTTGAATCCGATTCTAAACCTACATCTAACGACACCATTGTTCCGCTCGGGCTATGCCTCAACGCATTATCTAGCAGATTCAAGATCAGCCTCTCAAGTAAATCACCGTCACCCACAGCCTTGATTCCAATAGGTATATTGACGTTCAACTCAACATTCTTATGGCGATACTGGCTTTGTATCGTTTCTAAGCATTCGTTCATCAACACATTAAAATCGATTGAAGCGTATTGATACTTAGGCACAGGATTATCATTTTTGGCGCTATCGAGTAGTGAATGGAGCTGTTCAGACAACTTGTTGCCATTGCGGTAAGCGACGTCAATCAACGGGTCTGACTTCGGATTTTGAATCTTCCACGTTTCTAGGTAGCCAAGAACACTCGATAATGGCGTTTTCAAATCATGACTGAGCTGTAATAAGCTTTGTCTGCGGTGTGATGACTGATACTCAAGCTGCAAAAACTGTTGTTGGATGTGTTTCGCCATCAATTGATAAGAACGTGCAATGGGCACCAATTCTGGCACTTGATGGACAAAGTTAGGTTCCAATCTAAAATCTTGCTCAGCTTGTTGCTGCAATTTATTGGTTACCGCCTCTATCGGGTTCAACAGACTGCGTTTCACTAGCAGATAAGCGCCAATCGCAAAGCCAAAAATAGAAACCAGCACAAGCCCTGCAAGTGCGATGTATGGTGTATCAACCTGAGAGTTGGTGATCACAGTATGGCGATTACTTCCTATCACCACATACAAATAACCCACCGTCGACCCTAGCTCTTCAATCGCCGCCACAGAAAATACTTTAGGAGAGCCTGGGTTGATCGGGTCTTCGCCCAAAATCGGATAAGGCTCGTCATTTAAGAACTGTTGAATGGGCGCTAGATCTATCTGATTGGCTAACACAGTGCCTTCTGGCGCAGCATTGGTGGTGATATTGCCCTGACTATCCAGAAAATAAATATCAAAATCAGGCCCTATCAACATCAAGGTGTGGAATATAGATTTGAGTGCCTTGGGATTGTAGTCGGTACCAATCATGAGAGGATTATCATCGCGCATATGAACCGCGAGCTCTTTATGTAAGCTCTGCTTAGTTCTTTGTTCTGTGGTCTCTTTTTGCCAATGATAAGTGTAAGCAATTACCACACTTACCAACAAAAACCACAAACTTGTGAACAGCACTAAACGCGATTTGAAACTCATGTTCTCTCCTCGATGGCTCGTAGGTCTTACTGACTTTTTAGTAAACTTAGGGCGCAACACATAGACCTAAGCTTTTGACTCAAACTTATAGCCAACACCCCAAACGGTTTTAATGAAATCATCATCACTATTGGGCATCGCAAGCTTGGTTCTTAGACGGTTGACCGTGCTACACACAGTATGGTGATAGCCAGAGTGATGAGTATTCCAAACGTGATCGAGCAGCTCGTCTTTGCTATACACACGCCCCGGGCGGGTTGCTAAGAAGTGAAGTAAGGTAAACTCGGTAGCAGTAAGCGGTACATCTCGGTTATTGAGTGACACCTGATGGCGTTCAGGTTGGATAATGAGTCCACCAAAATTCATAATCGATTCTGTTGTCATAGCCTCTTGAGTGACTGATTCAACATGGCTTAAACGGCGAAGTACGTTCCTCACTCTTGCTTGAAACTCGAGAACGCTGAAAGGTTTCGTTATGTAGTCATCAACACCGGCTTCTAAACCTGACACCTTATCTAGCTCAGCATCCCTTGCGGTTAGCATGAGTACCGGCGTCCAATCTTCTTGCTGACGTAACATTCGACAAAAATCGAGTCCATCTCCGTCAGGCAAGCCACGATCCAGTACGATCAAATCGAAATGACCATCTTTATAGAGCGCCTGAGCCTTTTCAATCACATTAGTTCTTATTACGTCATGGCCTTGGAACTTAAGATGCATCTGCACCAGTTCAGCTAGGTCATCATCATCTTCAACCAACAATATGTTTGCCATCAAATTTACCGCAGCACTATTCATGATCCCTGCTCTATTCGGAGTCTACCCACCTTTAAATTGACCGGAACAGAGCAGGAATTCTTTCATCGTGCTTTCAACCCTATTATTCAGTTCGAGTAATGGTGATTCTTGCTCCTGGGTTAAGGAAACGATGATTAGCACTTAAAGCAGACGTCGTAAGGCCGTCATCTTGGCTGATTACACCAGAGTGGAAACTCACTACATCGGTGTCGTTTCGTGTGGTATTAAAACCCTCACCACCGCCCGCAGGTCCCGGAATCGTTGCAGCAAGCTCGTCGTTCAATTCCGTTCCTGAGTCCCAAACATTCATGTTCATCACAAAGGTATCACCCACGGCTAATGACTTAAGCGACAAACCGGATTCACCAACAAACGCATCATTGGTGTTCACCAACATGGAAGCAACTGAGATATACCCTTCTTGATTTGGGTCAACACGAATAGACACCGTGTCTTGCTCACCTGAAAGAATCAGCCCATTGCCTGAGATGCCTTGATAAACATTGGCGTCACTGTCACTGAGCGCAAGCAATTGTGCATTACTGCCTCCTTCCGCTAAGTATTCCAGATCGACAGAGGCACTTTGCCCAACTTCAAACAGGTCAAAATTCGTATTGTGAGTCAATACCACGAGGGGCGACATAGGTTGATTGGGGGTGAGGTTAGTCACACTCACATCATAGCGATAGTAATCGTCGTCATCGTCCGGACAACCTGCTAACACAGCTACTGATGCAGCGATAAATAGAATTCTAGCTTTCATACATCCCCCTTACTTCACAACAATGGTGATAGTAGCCACAGGGTTTAACCAACGATGACTGCTACTATCGAGGTCGCTGATTCCGCCAGCCGCGTTACTATCACCAATGTTGCCCGGATGAATGTGAACCTTAGCGTTTGACACTGCAGTTTCAACTCCGGTACCACCAGCACCAAAGGTAATAAATGGCGGGTTTGGCATGCTGCCCGCTAGCTCATCATTGGCTTCTGTGCCTGCGTCATAGCCATTGAGGGTCGCTTTATAGGTGCCCGCTTGAGTTGGGATTTTCCAACTGTCTAAGCCAACAAAGCCGTCGTTGGTTGGCAGCAGCATGGCACCCAATGACAAGTAAGCTAAATCACCGGTGTCGATATCAAACGTAGTTGCGACGCCCGGATTAAGAATACCGGTAGCTGGGTTTTCAACCACCACACCACCCGCGTTTGCAATCAAACTCGATAGACCTGAAATATCGCCACCTTCGGCCATCGATTCCAATTCCGCAGAAGCACTCTCACCCGTTCTAAACATGAACAAGCTGGAGTCATGAGCGGCAGCCAAGATAGGCGTAAAGTAGATCCCTTTCGTTGCATTAGTGACAGTGACTTCAAGCTCTGCAGCCTGAACCTGAGCTGCTCCGAGGGTCAACATAGCCGAGCTGATCACTAAGCTGATTTGAGTACGTTTGTTCATTTTGATTCCATCCTTTATCGAGTCCTATCGTTGCCAACAAAACGAATAACAGCGATATACCGTTACATTTGCCAGAACGAACTGTGGTGTTGTTAACTCTAAGAATGGCGATCAAATCTATCAGCAACTTCATTGAATTCTCATAAAACTCTCACAAGTTTATTCAAACTTCTTACTATCCAGAAAGACAGACTTAAGAGACTGACATGTAAATAGAAACTCCCGTTCTAGAAATGAGAGTTACACAAGGAATCATGGTTCAAAAATAGCGCAGACCAAACGCAAAAAGGCCCAATCGATATACCGACTGGGCCTTTCACTTATGTATAAAACTTCTCTTAGGAAAGCTCTATTCGCTTCCAACTGAGCTAGCCGAACAACACCAATTTAGAATGCGTAGTTTGCGTCAACAAGTTCGCTTACTTCTACTTTGCTTACTTCTGCGCGAGCTTCAAGCCACTGCGCTACTTGCAGTTGCTCTGCTTCTGTCACTGAACGGTAGCGCTCAATAGAACATAAGAAACCTTCGAACAGCTCTAAACCACCGCCACCAAAGCACAGGCCGATGCTGTCGATAAAATCGATAAATTCATCGATGAACACATCGTATTGGTCAAAATCAGCAATCGAAGTCGTGCAGCTTACTTCAAAACCTAGAATAGCGAATTCACCTAGGTATAACTTCTTGCGTAGGCGGCGATTTTTGTTTTCGATTTTATCTAATTTCATAACTGTCTCTCTTTTCGTTTGATAAAGCATTTATACACAGTTCTTCGTTAATTCCCAAGAGTTTTGTATTGCACGAGAGGCTTAGCAGCAAAAATCGTGCTACAGAAACAAAACCTTAATCAAAACTATAAAAATCTGTCACTTAACTGCTTCACGATTGCTCACACATCAACCCAAGTTATTAACCAATTCATTAGTAAGTGGGTAAGTCATAAATAACGAATAATAAAGTCAGCCAATAGGAAGCAGTCCCGATGAGCAAGGAAACATTTGATAGCACTCGTTTTAACAAGAGTAACAACAAGCCTTTCGAAGAAGTTCTAGATGCGAACCTTTCAAGAAGAAATGTTCTCAAAGGCGGTTTAGGCATCAGTGCAATGACCGCCTTTGGCGCGTTTGGTTTAGCGGGTCACAGCACGGCTAACGCTACGACAATGCAAGCAACGGGCGCACAAAAAAGCCCTGCAACACTTGCATTCGAATCGGTTAAAGGATCATTGACAGACAGTGTCGTTGTGCCGAAAGGCTACACAGCACAGGTATTAGTTCCTTGGGGTACTCCACTCAACAAACAAGGCAACGCTTGGTTAAAAGACGGCACCAACAACGCACAAGATCAAGCCAACGCATTAGGCATGCATCACGATGGCATGCACTTCTTCCCGCTTAATGGCAACAGCAATGATGGCTTATTGGTGATCAACCACGAATACATCGACCAAAAAGCGCTGCACGCCAACGGCCCAACATACAACGAAGGCGCTCGCCCTAGCCTTGATGAAGTACGTAAAGAGATCAACGCGCACGGCGTGAGTGTTGTTCGAGTGAAACTTGAAGGCAACCAATGGGTGATGGTCGATAACGATCCACTGAACCGCCGCTACACAGGCGCAACAGTAATGGACCTGTCTGGCCCTGTTGCTCACAGTGAATTTACCAAAACCAAGTTCTCACAAGACGGCAGCCAAGCTCGTGGCACGTTGAACAACTGTGGTAATGGCTACACGCCATGGGGCACTTACCTAACGTGTGAAGAAAACTGGCCGGGTTATTTCGTTAACAAAGGCGAGACAACGCCAGCGCAAGAACGTATTGGTATCGCTACCGACAAAACACGTTACGGTTGGGACACGCTTTCAGGTAACAAACAAGAACGCTTAGACGAGTTTGCACGCTTTGACGTAACACCAACAGGTGAGTCAGCAATGGACGATTACCGTAACGAAGCACATGGTCACGGCTATATTGTTGAAATCGACCCATACACAGCAAACTCTCGCGCTAAGAAACGTTCTGCACTGGGTTGCTTCCGTCACGAAGGCTGTACGTTCGGTAAGTTGACCGAAGGTGAGCCAATCGTATTCTACTCTGGTCACGATTCTCGCTTTGAATACCTGTACAAATTCGTGTCTGAAGAGAAATGGGACCCGCGTGACGCGGAGCCGATCAATCGCCTAAGTGCGGGTGACAAGTACATGGACAAAGGCACGCTGTATGTGGCTAAGTTCAGTGATGATGGTTCAGGTACTTGGCTACCACTGACTCTGAGCAGTAAGACCACAAACGGCGGCAAGCTAGGTGATTCATTTGATTCTCAAGCAGCACTTATCATTAATACCGCAGGCGCAGCTGACCTTGTAGGCGCAACGCCAATGGATCGCCCAGAATGGTGCTCTGTTGACCCAATGACAGGTACGGCTTACCTAACGCTAACTAATAACAACAAGCGTAAAGAAGCGAACTCTGCGAACCCTCGCGTAGACAACAAGTTCGGTCATGTTATTCGTTGGGATGAAGGCAAAACAGCAGGTGAGTTCGATTGGGATATCTTCGTATTTGGCTCTCCAGCAGTGGATGACAAGTCTATTAACCGCTCAGGTCTAACAGACATGAACCAATTCGCGAGCCCTGACGGCTTAGCGTTCGATGCTCGTGGCATTCTCTGGATTCAGACGGATAACGGCGCAGACGAAGTTACTGGCTACACCAATGACCAAATGCTGGCAGTGGTTCCATCTCAGCTAACGGATGACAACGGCAACAGCGCGGTAATTGATGCAAACAACCAAGCACAACTTAAACGCTTCTTTGTTGGTCCAAACGGTTGTGAAGTAACTGGCTTTACCATCAGCCCGGATTTCAAATCACTGTTTGTGAACATTCAACACCCAGCAAACTGGCCATCGTCTCAAGATGCAACCGCACAAACTCAAGGCAACGTTCGTCCAAGAGCATCTACCGTTGTGATTCGCCGTGAAGACGGCGGTGAAATCGCAGTTTAATACGCAAATCTAGCTAAGATCAGCAATCTTACTGTTATCTAGCTTCTGTTCGCTAGCTAAGTGAAATCAAAAAGAGCGATAAGGCCAAACGCCCTATCGCTCTTTTTATATTCTATACGCTCTTTGACTCAACTAATGATCTGCGGCTTTGTAAACTGCTCTTCACCCCAAACCAAATCACGTACCGTCATCCTCGAGAAGGAGGAACGACTGAGTCGGGGATCTCAACCGTTATCGTTGATCGCAATACCGTTAATCACACTTAACTCACGAACAACCACACGCCAACGCCCATCATTAACGTACCTGCAATGCGGTTCATCAACTTAACGTTATCGGCTTTACCCAGCATATGTTTTAGGCTCTTACCACCTGTCGCATACAAGGTCATGCAGACAAATTCAGAAACCAGAATAATAGACACTAAAATCAACAACTGCGGTGCTAAGTCTTTATTACTATTAATGAAAGGAGGCAATAACGAAATCATGAATGCCCAGCCTTTCGGGTTCGCAATCGCTGTCACGAAGCCTTGAACCACCAAGTCCCAATCATTGCTGACTTTTGTTGTTTGGTTGTCAGTGCTGATCGCCAGTTTGCCTCTTGAACGCCACATCTGAACGCCCAAATAGAACAAGTAAGCTGCGCCAACAAACTTGAAGCCCGTAAATAGCCACGGGTAGTTCAACATAATAGATGCAATACCTAATACCGCGGCAATGGAAACCACCGCAACACCAGCCAGTTCACCGATCATCATCCATAATGTACGCTTGTATCCAACACTCATTCCTAGCGTCAAAGCCAAGGTCATACACATACCGGGCGTAATTGACACAAAGAAAAACGTGGGAATAAAAGCCCAAAGTAGTGCGCTATCCATATTATTACCTTATCGACTTATTTCTATTTAATAGTTCTTGTTTCTTGATCGGGCTTGAAATCAAGCGAGGTTGAAACGAAGTAGTGATGACAATAAACAATATTGCGATAAATACAAACAAAAAGAGCCACATAACAGTGGCTCTTTTCAATCACCAACCGTAATTACTTACGACGGTTTTTAATTCGCTTCATCATAGTCAAACGACGTTCAGCGCTTGCTTGATCTTGTGGCTCTTCGTTCGCGTTGTTCTTACGACCCTGACGGTTTTTGTAAGCCGATTTAGTGTTCAGCTTCTCGATGTAAGCATCACGTTTCTTCGGTTCATAACCCGGTTGTTCAACACGACGAATACGTTGTTGAATCAGTGTTTCAACTTGAACAACAGTCAACTCTTCTTCGCGGTTAACGAAAGAAATCGCATGACCTTGTTTACCAGCACGACCTGTACGGCCAATACGGTGAACGTAATCTTCCGCTAGGAAAGGCATGTCGTAGTTAATTACGTGTGGTAAGTCTTCGATATCAAGACCACGTGCCGCAACGTCGGTTGCAACCATCACACGAGCTCTGCCTTCTTTGAAGTCATCCAAAGCACGACGACGAGCGCTTTGTGCTTTATCACCGTGACAAAGTACCGCTTTAATGCCGTCTAATTTAAGCTCTTTAACAACGTCATTCGCTGTTTCTTTGTAGTTCACGAACACAAGCACTTGGCGCCAGTTTTTACGTCCAATCAGCTCAGAAAGCAGTTCTGTTTTACGCTCTTGATCCACAGGGTAAACCACGTGACCAACAGTAGCAGCCGTTGAGTTTTCGCGCTCAACACTAATACGTTTTGGTTTACGTAGAATATCGACAGACAGTTGGTTTAACTGAGTAGAAGTCGTTGCCGAGAACATCATGATTTGCGGCGATGTTTCTACATCCAACATTATCTTACGAACGGCATTGATAAAGCCCATATCAAGGATACGGTCAGCTTCATCGAATACTAGAAACTCTAGGTTTGCGATAGACACGTTCCCCGCTTCTAAGTGCTCTTCCAAACGGCCAGGTGTTGCAACCAAAATATCCACACCCAGTTCTAATTGACGAACTTGTGAAGACATTTTGTTACCACCGTAAACCGCTGAAACGCTTAGTTCAGTGTATTTAACGTAGTCTTTAATGTTTTGAGCGATCTGCGCAGCGAGCTCTCGAGTTGGAGCAAGAATAAGGCCGCGAGCCGTTCCTCTAGACGCCTTTTTACCGCTGTTCAAAAGGTGCTGAATAACAGGCAATGAAAATGCCGCTGTTTTACCCGTACCGGTTTGAGCAGTAGCAAAAATATCATGGCCTTTACGAGCCATTGGAATCGCCTTTTGTTGAATTGGAGTGAGTTTTTCATAACCACACTCAGTCAACGCTTTGACTAATTCAGGAGCAAAACCTTGAGAGGAAAATGACATTGTTACGGGTTCCTTAAGCAGACAGCCTACATTCTTATTTCAGCCGAGCACTATAAAGTAATTAGAGTGATTTATCTCACATTTATCGTGATATAACGCAAACTTTCTCATTTAATCTGGTGTTTACCCCACCTTCAACGAAGTAAACACCGAGATCATCAGTTCAAACAGTAAAAATGGCGCTATTTGATGCCACACAGCTTGAGTAGAATCTGCTCGAGATCGTCCCAAGGCATTAACTGCGAGTCGATCACTTCAAGACGAGACTCAAAGCCATCAAGGGAAATTTCATTCACTGACACCACTTGATTCGCCACGTTAAACGCATAGCAACCTTGGTCAGTATTCACCACGGCTTTTACACGCTCAGCCGTAAGATCCGACAGCATTGAAAACAGCGCATCAAAGTCGAACTTATGCTCTGCGCCAAACAACCAACCGCAACTAAAATAGCCCTGACCTTTATTCTCTTTACGGATGAACGCTTCACCGGGAGGAAGTTGGAATTGAGGCTCTTGTTCAGCGTGATCGTGATGATGCGCTTCAATATGAGAGGAAGCACTGCCGTATACTCTTTCAATGTCCAACACTTCCAATGGCACTTCACCATCGTGAATTAGCTTATGGAAGACTTTTGCTGGCGTTTGATCCGTCACCCAATCATTGAACACATCGATGTCTTCAGAATGAACAAGGTCAACCTTAGTACCAAGAATCACATCTGCACTGTCCAGTTGATCATTGAAATTCTGATTCGACGTGTACTTTTCATTGGATAGGTTTCGTGGGTCAACCAAGCCAAGCGTCGCTTTTAAATCAACATAAGGTGTGTATTGCTCTGAAGTGAGTGTCGCAATAACCTGTTTAGGGTGACCAAGCCCAGTTGGCTCAATCAATAAACGGTCCGGCTTTTGGCGCAGTAAGGCATTAATACCTACCGACATAGGAACACCTGCAGTACAACACATGCAGCCACCCGGTACTTCTTTAATTAAAGCACCTTGGTCTGTCATTAATGCGCCATCAATGCCGATTTCGCCAAACTCATTAACCAGGACAGCCCAGTTTTCATTCTCAGGTTTATTTTTGAGCAGGTTCAAAATAGCTGTCGTTTTGCCAACACCCAAGAAACCCGTAATTATGTTTGTAGGAACTTTTTTGGTCATATCAGTTCTCCTTTTTTAAGGAGTATATACACAATCACGGAGAAATTGACCCCAATCGCTTGTTTATACGGAGAATGATTTAAGCCAGAAGTTGTATGAGTGTCACTAGAAAGGGGGTAACGATGAAAAATGAATGCTCCAGACGAACTAAAGGCGTACTTATCAGTACGCCTCACTCTCGTTACTCAATCGTGAGTTCGCGAATCAGGAAGCCTTAAATATCGACCTGAACAATTAACGAGAAACTAAAACTTTGTATCTGAATCCATCCAAATTGTGTGTAAAACCTCACGTCTCCTTGCGGTTTGTTATGTTGCTTTACGATTTAACTATGGTTCATTTTTGGGGATATTCAAGGTGCCATCTGAGAATCGATCAAAATTGTGACGGGGATTCCACTATTGCCCATAGATTCCATTTATGTAACACGTACATTCCATAAATGAAATTCAACTTTTCATCTTTGCTGCTATAGGATATGCAGAGGACGCGTATAATTTATGACAACCCCGCCTTAACCCATTCAGGAGCCTTATCTCAATGACCAGAAGAGAGAAAATTAAGCAATCCTTATTAGCCAAAATGCCAAGGGATGCTATTAATCAATTTCTCTCAAGAGATAAGACACCCGCTTCCGTTCTCTTTCTTTCTTGTATTGTCGGTGTACTTGCTGGCGTAGTGGGTACCTATTTCGAAGTCGCGGTTCATTTCATCACAGAAACTCGTACCGATTGGCTTAAAGATGAAATCGGTAGCTATTTACCCCTTTGGCTAGCCGCTTTCCTTATTAGTGCTGCATTTGCCTTTATTGGTTACTTCCTCGTTCACCGCTTTGCTCCAGAGGCTGCAGGCTCAGGCATCCCCGAAATTGAAGGTGCAATGGACGGCATGCGTCCTGTTCGATGGTGGAGAGTATTACCCGTAAAATTCTTTGGCGGCATGGGCGCATTAGGTTCTGGTATGGTTTTAGGCCGCGAAGGGCCAACCGTTCAAATGGGCGGCAGTATCGGTCGTATGGTCACTGATATCTTTCGAGTCAAAGATGATGACACTCGCCACTCACTGTTGGCTTCAGGTGCCGCTGGTGGCTTAGCCGCCGCATTTAACGCACCGCTAGCTGGCATCATGTTTGTGGTTGAGGAGATGAGACCACAGTTTCGATACTCACTCATATCAATTAAAGCCGTCATCATCTCCGCGGTTTCAGCCAACATCGTTTTTCGATCAATCAACGGACAGTCTGCCGTTATCACAATGCCTCAGTACCAGCCACCTGAACTCGACGCACTTTGGTTGTTCTTGTTGTTAGGCGTGTTGTTTGGCCTGTTTGGTGTAATTTTCAATAAGCTGATTACACTTTCGCAAGACCTATTTGTGGCAATACACAAGAATGACCGTAAACGCTACTTAATGACAGGTTCCCTGCTGGGCGGTTGCTTTGGCTTATTGCTGCTCTATATACCGGAGTTGACTGGCGGTGGTATTGGTATCATCCCGAACATCACTAATGGCAACTACAGCGCAAACGTGCTGCTGTTAATCTTCTTAGGGCGCGTGCTCACCACGCTACTTTGTTTCGGCTCTGGTGCACCGGGTGGTATCTTTGCACCAATGCTTGCTCTAGGAACGCTCTTTGGTTACGCGTTTGGGCTTATCGCGGCGGCATTCTTTCCTGAACTGAATATTGAACCGGGTATGTTTGCGATTGCTGGCATGGGCGCCTTATTTGCCGCCACCGTACGAGCGCCTATCACTGGCATACTATTGGTTATTGAAATGACCAATAACTACTACCTGATCCTGCCGTTGATCATCACCTGCTTAGGTGCGGTAATCATTGCTCAAATGTTAGGTGGGCAGCCAATTTACAGTCAGCTGCTTAACCGTACGCTGAAAAACGATAAGCTAAGACAACAAGACCTCCCTCAGCAAGAGGAAGTACGTTAACGACATTGAGAACGGTAGTTCAAATGTGGGACTTAAACGTAACTCGTTAAGTTCCACTAATACAGTCAAGTTCCACTGATACATGAGCAAACCAAGCTCGGTATTTATAAATCACTCAAAAAATAAAGCACACTTTCCTCGTGCTTAATGTCCCGATTTCGTATCAAAGTCAAAAAAGCAAACGTTAAACTTGCTATCATCCACTCAAAATTATTTGAGTGTCCTTAACATCTATTGAGGACACAGCTGAGCGCTCACTCTAGAGCAAAAATTCTATAATTGACTCCTATTATATAAACAGCTCACATTCTATATAACTCATATTCTATAAATAACTAGTTGGAGAAAGGCGTTGAACTGGAGAAGGTTAACCCAAGTAAAAAATGTGCCGCTATCTCAGGCGTCTTTGGCACTTGGTGTTATTGGACTAGGACAAGCTTGGGCATTATATCTGCCTGGGGTTGGTGAGATCATTCGCCCTTACCTTGCTGCATTTGGCGCACTGTTATTGCTACCCGTTTTACTTCGTTATCTCACCAGCTTTAATACTTTCATCAATGACATTCGTCATCCGCTTAGTGGAAGCTTGATGGCACCAATGAGCATGGCGTTATTGATTCTATGCGACTATTTAGCCGAAATCTCACCAGTCATTGCTTACCCAGTCTGGTTCTGCGCGTTGTTATTGCATTTTACCATGATGGTGTTGTTCTTTAGTTTCCAGATCATCAACTTTAAAATGTCGAACATTGTACCGAGTTGGTTTCTGTATCCGGTGGGGTTAATCAGCAGTTCCTTAGCAGGTTCACAATTTGGGCACACCGTTTTTTCAGAAACACTTGCGGCCACTTGTATCGGTATCTATTTCCTAATGCTGCCAGTGGTGTTGTACCGCTTGGTATTCGAAGGAAACCTGCCACGCCGAGCAAGACCAACCTTAGCCATCATGGCAGCACCTGTGAACCTGTCTTTAGCGGCTTACTTGGTTAACTTCGACAACCCAGACCCGATTCTAACAGGCGCGTTGGCTGGCATTGCTATCACCATGACGCTACTGATCTACTTGTGTTACATACGATTGATGCGTCTGAAATTCCAACCTTCGATTGCTGCCGTCACTTTCCCTTCCGTGATCAGCGCTATTGCCATGCATCGTCTAACTACGTTTTTCGGCGCGGAATACCCGCAATGGTATTGGCTGCACAAGTTTGGTTTCTTCGAGTTAACCATCGCAACCATCCTAGTGATTTGGGTTGCAGGTGGATACGTGAAAATGTACTGGCCTGAGTTTTTTGATACTGACTACATGTCTAAAAAGGTCAAACGTTCTTAGACCGAAGCTAGAAGAGCTTAGTTTGCTCGACCGAATTCTCCAATATTCGATACGTCAGACAGGAGAACCAAACAAAAAAAGGCCTCACAATGTGAGACCTTTGAATAGGCAAGGTGTTAATAGTTCAGGCGAGTGTTAATAGAACTGGCGAGAGCTATTAGAAGTTAGCGTGAGGGCCAAATACTTCGTAGTGTACGCGTGAGCGATCGACTTTAAGTGCGTCTAACTGCTCTACGATGTTCTTCATGAAACCAACAGGGCCACAGATATAGAAATCACTCTCTTCAAAGCCTTTAGTATCAGAGATAGACGCTAGATCCATTTTACCTTGATGTGTGTTCTCACATGCAGACTCGTCTTTGTTCATGTACCACGTTTTCGCTTCCCAACCTTTGTCGGCAACAATGTCTTTAACACGAGTCGTGAAAGAGTGTTGGCCTACGTTTTCACAAGCGTGAAGGTAAAGAACCGGTTCGTTTTTCTGCTCGTTGTTCAAGAACTCAAGCATCGACTGCATTGGCGTTACACCCACACCTGCAGAGATAAGCGTTACTGGCTTGCTGCGCTCTTGATACATAAAGTCACCTGCTGGTGCGTATAGGCTAACTTCATCGCCGATAGCAACGGTATCGTGCATGTGGTTAGAAACAACACCTTGCGTTTCTTGACCTTGGCCTTCACGCTTCACAGAGATACGGTAGTATTTTCCGTTCGGCTTGTCTGACAGTGAATACTGACGAATTTCGCTGTATTGTGCGCCTTCAGGTTTCACTTCAATGCCGATGTATTGTCCTGGTGTGTAATCCAAAACCTCACCGCCATCTTTTGGCTGTAAGATGAAGCTTGTTACGAGTGCTGACTCTTCGATCTTGTCTGCAATTACGAATGCACGTGCTGCTTCCCAACCACCAACAGCCTGCTTGCGCTGTAGATAAAGTTCAGCTTCACGGTCGATGAATACTTGCGCTAAGAATAGGTAAGCGGCAGTCCATGCTTCTTCTACTTCTGGAGTAAATGCCTCAGTAGCTAATTCACGTAGTGTTTCAATCAGGTGCAAACCAACAATTTGGTAGTGCTCTGGTTGAATGTTAAAGCTTGTGTGTTTCTGTGCAATACGTTCAACCGCGGTGGTTAACGCTGCAAGGTTTTCAATGTTTTTAGCATAAGCCGCGATAGCTTCAAACAGTGCCACACCTTGGCGACCTGTTCTTTGGTGAGTCATATTGAAGATATCTTTCAATTCAGGGTTATGCGTGAACATACGTTGATAGAAGTGTTGAGTTAAAGCAGGGCCTGCGCTTTCTAAAAGAGGAATCGTCGATTTGATGATGTTGATATGTAGATTGTTTAGCATTGATTTACTCCGAACACTTAGTCTTTTGACCACTTGAGTCAAATTGACTAGTTTTATTTAAAGATGACTTTATACCAATTCATTCTCAATGAGCTCTCTGGCTGCATTTTTTATGAGAATCACGTGGACTGATAAATGGGCATTAATTGATTCAAATCAACTATAGGTCAGTTATTCAGTCATATAGACAACACGTAATGGACACACTGCACAAACGGTGCCAGCATGCGAAAGCTTGCTGTGTCTGGCATCCTTTCAAAAACTCACTTCAAACTTTAGTCAAAAAGACCTTTTTTTTGTGTCATAAAGACTCTACCATGTATAAAAATACAAACAGTATGAGCCCTTTATGCAAGATATCTCAGCATCCACTCTCATGGAAATGACCATTGGTTTAGCCAGCGGTGTGAACGATCAAGACCGTTTTAATCGCCTAATCGATGCCATTCGTAAAACCATAACGTGTGATTGCGTCGCGCTTTTAAGCCTTCAAGGCGACACGCTAGTACCCATCGCAATGCAAGGGCTCAGTCGAGATACATTCGGTCGCCGCTTTATCATTTCGGAACACCCTCGCTTTGATGAGATTTGCGCATCACGTTCTCCTGTTCGTTTTGATGCTGATAGCTCATTGCCAGATCCTTTCGATGGCTTACTGATAGACCACGACGGCGATTTACCAATGCATGCCTGCATGGGTTTGCCTCTGCTGTTTGGTGACAAATTGTTAGGAGTGCTAACCCTAGACAGCCTAAAACCTGATGTCTTCGCGAATATTCCTGCTCGTAACCTAGAAGTTCTCGCTGCTATTGCGGCTTCAACCATGCAGATGGCGATGACTTTCTCGCAACTTGAGCATCAAGCAAAACAGTCAAAACAATTACTGGAAGAGTTGAACGTAGAAGCGTGGGAACGTGACGGCGGCGAGTTAATTGGTAACAGTGACACCATGGTCGCGCTTAAGAACGACATCGCGGTTGTAGCGCCGTCTGAGTTTAATATTCTGATTCATGGTGATACTGGTGTTGGTAAAGAGCTCGTTGCTCGTACCCTGCACCACCAATCGCAACGTAAGCGTAATCCGCTGGTCTACGTGAACTGTGCTGCTATTCCTGAGAACTTGGTAGAGAGTGAACTATTTGGTCACGTTCGTGGCGCATTTACTGGCGCAGACAAAAACCGCTTAGGTAAGTTTGCTCTAGCCGATGGCGGCACACTGTTCTTAGATGAAATTGGTGAATTGCCTTTGGCAGCACAAAGTAAGTTACTGCGTGCGCTGCAAAACAACGAAATCCAACCGGTAGGCCAAGACAACATCCAAACCATTGATGTTCGTGTTCTGGCTGCAACCAACCGAGACTTAAAGCAAGAAGTTGAAGACGGTCGATTCAGAGCCGACTTGTATCACCGACTTAGTGTGTACCCTATCGCGGTACCTGCATTGAAAGAGCGCGGTGACGACATCAGCCTATTAGCTGGTTTCTTCCTAGAACAAGCACGCCGTAAGCTTGGTATCAACCAAGTTAAGTTCCGTTCTGATGTTCTGGTATTCCTAAACCGTTACGGTTGGCCAGGTAACGTTCGTGAGCTTGAACACGTTATCAGCCGTTCAGCACTGAAAGCATTGGCTCGCAGCACTAACAAAAACCTCGTAACAATCACTAAAGAAGATTGTGGTCCACTCGACCAAGATCAACCGATTGCGACGACACAGGTAAAAAACACACCATTATCGACACCAACGATCGACCTATCCGCTGGTTTACGTGGCGCGACGGACGATTTTCAACGCAGCATCATTACTGAAGTGTTGGAAGATGCCAACTTTAACTGGGCGCAAGCAGGACGAGTTCTGAAAACAGACCGAGCAAATCTGACTCGACTGTCTAAGCGTTTAGGACTAAATGTGGCTAAGTCTCACACGATCGAACGGACAAAATAGATATTAGCGGTTTGTTGCGAGCATCTAGCAAAACTTGTGTATATAATGCTGCAAATTGTAACGCTAATTTTAAATATGTAGAGAGAGTTATGAAGTTTATCCGTTGGTTCTTAGGTCGTGTCATCTTGTTATTGAATTTTGTATTCAGCCCACGTGGTGTGAAACGTTCTCAAGAAGAGCAAAGCAAAGTGAATGAGCAGGCAAAGACGCACACGTTATACCAATTCGAAGCGTGCCCATTTTGTGTAAAAGTGCGCCGCGCGATGAAACGTCAATCGGTTCAATTTGAACTTCGTGATGCAAAGAACAATGATCAACACCGTGCAGAGCTTGAAGCTGGTGGCGGTCGCGTTAAAGTGCCTTGCCTACGCATCGAAAAAGACGGCAAAACTGAGTGGATGTACGAATCTTCAGATATCGTGACTTACTTAGAAAAGCAATTCGCATAAGCTAACCTGCGAAACGAAAGTCAGATACAAAAAATCCCTCAAATATGAGGGATTTTTTATGTCTATTATTTAGAACTCGTCGCTTTCAATTTAGGGAAGAAAGCTCAAATGACTACTTCGACACAATCAGCATCAATTCTACACGGCGATTACACGCCTTGCCTTGCGGCGACGCGTTAGTACAAGCCGGAACGTATTCGCCAAAGCCGCGAGTGTAAATAGCACGACTCGAAACATAGTTACTTTCCAAGCGCGCTTTCACTTCTTTTGCACGTAGCTCAGAGAGCGGATCATTAACGCGATCACTGCCCGTATTATCCGTATGGCCCTCAATCACCACATCAATATCTTGGCGTTGAGAAAGGTAACTGCCTAACGTGTCCAGCCATTGATTGTAGGCTGGCTCAGGGAATGCCGAACCCGTTTTAAAGTTCACGTGCTGTTCCAGCTTTACCATCACATGATTGCCCGGCAGTACTTCAAAGTCGATACGGTTTTGTCGTAAAAAAACTTCCAGTGGGTCATTAGTCGAGACACCACGTCCATAGTTGGTTGTGATGGTTTTTTGTTGATGAGTGCTGTTCTGGACTGAGTAACTGCGATTGCTCGCTACAGATGTCGTTTGAACCACACCCCATTCAGGATGCATAAGGTCGTAATCGGTTTGCGGCGCAGTTTCTAGCAGATCGTCACCTAACATACCCGTTGGTAACGTCGTTTCACACCCTGCCAAAGCTATGCTTAACATTATCGCTAAATATCTCATTACTTCACCAACCACTCATGCAGATAAACCATTCACTAATGTCTATATCGGCACCGAGGGAAAAACTTTAGATAAAAACTTTATACGAAAAGAAAGCACATCCAAAAAAAGTGCTTTTGATCACAGTTAACCGTCAACTAGCCTGTCATCACCCGCTAGTTCGAACTGTTTGCATTTATTTACCTTATAATTGTTTTCCAATTCGTACTAAATAGTTAGAATCTCACGACTTCTCAACGCTAGAGCAAACATTATGTTTAAACCATTTACTAAATTCATCACAGCACTCGCTGCCGTACTTATTATTGCGGGTTGTAGTGAAACAGACGAGCCACAGAAAGGCGTTCAATACGAAGCACTTCCTACTGCTCTAACTGAATTTAACCTGTCTCCGATCACTGAAATCTTCTCTCTAAACTGTGGTCACTGTCGTCAAATGGAAAGTGCAATTCCAGAGATTGAGTCGCTAACAGACCAAACTATTGGCAAGATGCACGTAACGTTCAATGAAAGTGCTCAAATCAGCGCAATGATCTACTACACAGCAGTGATGCAGCTTGACGCGACACCTGACCACGCGTTCATGGACGACCTATTTGGTGCCGTTCAAATGGGTGCAGATGCAACGCCAGAACAGCGTCAACAAGCACTAGAGACAGCGTTCACTTCTCGTGGTTTGGTTAGCCCATACCAACTGAACAAAGAACAGCAAGTTGCTCTATTTGACTACGTTAAGAAAGCAGAAGAGATCTCAGTAAAAGGTCAAATCAACTCAGTACCAACATTTATCATCAACGGTAAATACCAAGTACTCACAGCAGGTCACCAAGACGTTGCTGGCATCGCAAAAACGATCAACTACCTTTTGACTCAACCCTAATCACGGCTTTAGCCAATTGATTAACACACTCTGTATTAACTGCGAAATTCTGCATTAACTATCAATTACTGCATTAACTATGAAATACAGCATTAACTATAAATAGGTTTTACTATGTCTAAATTTATCATCCCGGTCATTGTCTTTATTTTGGCTGGCTTCATGATCTACCGCACTTGGATGAATCATAAATCTGGCGAAGAAAATATCGAGCAAGGCCAACAGTTCCTTGTCGAAAACGGCGCTAAAGAAGGGGTTGTTACGACTGAAAGTGGTCTTCAATACCTAGTGCTTGAAGAAGGTACTGGTACAGAACACCCAACTAAGAACAGCAAAGTAACGGTTCATTACCACGGTACACTTATCGACGGCACTGTTTTCGACAGCTCTGTTGAGCGCGGCGAGCCAATCTCATTTGCTCTTAAGCAAGTAATCAAAGGCTGGCAAGAAGGTTTGACTTACATGGTTGAAGGCCAAAAAGTTCGCCTGTTTATCCCGAGCCAATTGGCTTACGGTAAAGGCGGTTCAGGCCCTATCCCACCGTCATCAACTCTGATTTTTGATGTTGAGTTAATCTCTATCAAATAGTCGAAGAGACTGATATAAGCCCCAACATACGAGCTATGTTGGGGCTTTTTTATATGTGAACGTTCGAATAGTTGAAGCCACTTTTGCAACGACGGTATATACCTTCAAAAACCGCCCACTAGACGACTGGTCTAATTTAATTTATAGTACTGCCCATGAACGAAAAAACGAATGACACACGCCTGCATGTTTTAGATGTTGGCTACCAATTAATAGTGAACAACGGCTTTACGGGCGTTGGCTTATCGCAATTGCTTAAAGAAGCGGACGTACCAAAAGGGTCGTTTTACCACTACTTTAAATCGAAAGAGCAATTTGGCGAGGCTCTGATCCAGCACTATTTTGAAACCTACATCAGCAGAGTTGAAACTATTTTGGTTCATGGTGAAGGCAACCATTACCAGAGAATTATCAGTTATTTCACTCGATGGTCACAGATTGAAAACGGTACCTGTAACGCTCATAAATGCTTAGTCGTTAAGCTCAGCGCTGAAGTTTCTGATCTTTCTGATCCTATGCGTCAAGCCTTACTAAAAGGGGCTGAAAAAGTGACCTCTACGATACAACACTGTGTTGCTGGTGGTATTGAAGATGGCTCCATTAAAGTTGAAGACAGCCAAGAAACCGCTCAAAATCTATATTCTATGTGGTTGGGCGCAAGTTTGTTGAGCAAACTAAGCCAGAGCTCAAGCAGCTTAGAATCAGCTTTAAACCTAACCCAACAGATTTTAAAAGGTAAAAACTAACCACGTACTGTGTTTAGTCTTTATTAACGACAGATAACCCGCCCTCTTATCAATTTGATGACGGCGGGATTTTTAGACAACAAGACTAGACGACTGGTCTAATTCTAAATAAACATAATATAAAATTAAGGATATCCAATGACTCAACAAGACAATCGCCGCATCGTATTGGCTTCTCGCCCAGTTGGCGCACCGACTCAAGATAACTTCCGTTTAGAGTCAGTAGCCGCACCAACAATTAAAGACGGCGAGATGTTACTTCGCTCAGTTTATCTTTCTCTAGACCCATACATGCGTGGTCGTATGAGCGCTGCTAAATCTTACGCAGACCCAGTTGCGATTGATGAAGTGATGCTTGGTGCAACCGTATGTCAGGTTGAAGAATCAAACCACGCTGATTACGAAGTTGGCGAATGGGTACTGGCTTACACAGGTTGGCAAGATCTTGGTGTGTCTAACGGTGAAGGCCTAATCAAACTAGGTAAAGAGCCAACACACCCTTCTTACGCACTGGGCATCATGGGTATGCCTGGCTTTACAGCTTACATGGGTTTGCTTGATATCGGCCAACCTAAACAAGGCGACACTCTAGTCGTTGCGGCGGCAACAGGTGCAGTAGGCGCAACCGTTGGACAAATCGGCAAACTAAAAGGCTGTCGTGTTATCGGCGTTGCTGGTGGTCAAGAGAAGTGTCAGTACGCAAAAGACGTGCTTGGCTTTGACGAATGTATCGACCACAAAGCTGATGACTTCGCGGAGCAACTAGCTAAAGCATGTGACAACGGCATCGACGTTTATTTTGAAAACGTTGGCGGCAAGGTTTTCGATGCCGTAATGCCATTGCTTAACACCGGTGCTCGTATTCCTGTATGTGGCCTTATCTCTCAATACAATGCGACATCACTGCCTGAAGGCCCGGATCGCATGTCTAGCCTTATGGGTACGCTGCTGGTCAAGCGTATTAAGATGCAAGGCTTCATTATCTTTGATGACTACGCGCACCGTTATAACGAGTTTGCTGTTCAAATGACGGAATGGTTGTCTCAAGGCAAGATGCACTATCGTGAGCACCTAATTGAAGGTCTAGACGAGGCCCCACAAGCATTCATGGGTCTATTAGAAGGCCAAAACTTCGGTAAGCTTGTTATCAAAACAAACGAAGCTAAATAAATTCAAAAACTGAACCCGTTAGTTAACTAGGTAGAATCATGATTACTTTGCATCACCTGAATAAATCACGCTCAAAGCGCATCATCTGGCTGTTGGAAGAGCTTGGTGTAGATTACCAAATCAAACCATACCAACGAGACAGTGTCACTTTTCTTGCGCCACCAGAGCTTAAGTCCGTTCACCCATTGGGTAAATCTCCTGTCATTGAAGACGATGGCATCGTGATCACTGAATCTGGCGCTATCACGGAATACCTAATCGACAAATACGGTCAGGGCAAGTTCGCACCAACACGCGGCACAGCTGACTACGTAGAATATTCACAGTGGCTACATTTTGCTGAGAGTTCAGGTATTTTACCGATGCTGCTTAAAATCTTTGTGATGAAAGACGGTTGCGAGACTAATTTCCTTGGCGGCTACGCTGACGATGAAAACCAAAAGATCTTAACTTACGTGAATAATGCACTTGAAGGTAAAACCTACTTGGTTGCAGACACACTAACAGGTGCAGACTTTATGATGTCGTTCATCGTAGAAATCGTTGGTAACTTTGGTGCAACTGCGCTTTACCCTAACATTGCTAAATACGGTAAGCTTTTGGCTGACCACCCTGCTTACCAAAAAGCAGAGCAAGTAGAGCTAAAACACTCGAACTGATCGAGTTTCAATCAAGCTCGGACGCACTTAGGCTAAGCACAAGCAACTAAATGAAGCCAAAGCCGATTTATCTTTCGCTTTGGCTTCTCATTTGCCTTCATTTCGACAACAATACCGAACTCTAACTGAACAGCCATAGAGTTTGATTTTCATGTCAGCAAACCTTGCTCAATACACTCCACTGCTTCCCTTAAACCAAACCGCGACTCAAGACTTGTCGATACCGACTCGGTTTACGTTTCCGTATTACTATACCCCGCACCCTACGTGTGAATTAGCTATGCTGCAGCTTCAACAGTCACTCACCGACTGTGGTGTAAACGAAACCTCGCAAGGTAATCTCTACGCTGTTCTTCTTGTTCAGGATCCAACAACTCAAGAGCTAGGGTACCTTTCTGCATTTTCAGGTTTGCAGTTAGATCCGTCTTTGGCCTCTCAGTTAAACAACATTAACTTTGTTCTACCAGCCTTCGATTCAGAACAGTTTCAATCTCACAATAGTGCAAACCTCGCTAGCCAATCACAACTAGCAGATGACATTAAGAAGCTACAACAATCGCACAACCTAGACATATTAGTGGCTGAGCTTGAAGAGTTGACAGTCGAATCAGCACAAGCTATCGAAGCCTTTCAGTTGGCGATGACCGTGAAAAAAGCTCAACGTAGCGAACTCAGAGAGCAAGCCAATCAAGAGAAAGCGTTGGGGAATCTAGAGTCAGCGGCGAATTTGCTCAAACAACTGGGCAATCAAAGTAGCCAAGAGAAACGCGACCTAAAAGCGCTTCGTATCGAATGGAAACAAAAGATCGCAGAACGCCAATCACAAGTTGATTTGATCGAAAGCGAATTGAAAAACCGTAAGCAAGACCACCAAGCCATTTCGGAACAGTTGGAAACTCAACGTCTCTCTCACTATCGCTTTATCAATCAAGCTCTCGAATCAAAGAGCCTACTTGAATTGTTAGATGGCAAAGACGCTCTTGAAGGCTCTGGCGACTGTTGCCTGCCCAAGCTGTTTAACTTTGCTTTTGAACACGGGTTTAAGCCATTAGCTTTGTCTGAGTTTTGGTGGGGATTACCTCCAACAGCTGTCATTCGCCAACACGGAAACCTCTACCCGGTTTGTCAGAGTAAAAGCTTTGAGATCCTCGACCACCAGCTAAGTGATATTGAATTAGACGATAATCCGCTTATCGTGAACCCTGCGGTTGGTAAGTCTTTTGATATTGTTTATGAAGACAACGAGATCGTGGTGGTGAATAAACCCGAGGAGTTCTTGTCGGTTCCTGGTAAGTTTATCGAAGACTCGGTTTATACACGCATTAAAGCGCATTACCCGAATGCGACAGGGCCTTTGATCATCCATAGATTAGACATGTCGACGTCAGGCTTGTTGATCTTGGCGCTGACGGCGGAGTCAAACAAGCACATTCAGAAGCAATTCATTGATAGAACCGTCGAGAAACGATACACAGCTCTGTTAGATGGTGAAATCGACGGTAAATCTGGCGATATCAGCTTGCCTTTGCGCGGTGACATCACAGACAGACCAAGACAACTGGTTTGCCATGAACATGGACGTAACGCTGAAACTCATTGGGAAGCGATTGGTACCAGCAATGGTAAAACCAAGGTTCATCTGTATCCGAAAACAGGCCGTACCCATCAGCTGCGTGTGCATTGTGCTCATCCATTAGGGCTTGGTGTACCGATTCGTGGTGACGACTTATACGGATACAAACGCGAACGCTTGCACCTACACGCGGGTTACCTAAAGTTGATTCACCCAACAACCGGTGAATGGATGGAATTTGAAGTGCCTTCTGAGTTTTAAGCTGTTCTTATCGTGCTAAAACTATTAGCGCGATAAAACGATTACCACGATGAAACTATTACCGCGATAAAGTTTTTGTCCCATTAAAACTTTTTCTCGTTAAAGCTCTTATTTCACTTAAATTATTGTTTCGTAAAATTTTCATCTCATTAAACGCATCAGGGTTCTAAATCTGCTTGAGATATAGAACCCTGAAGTTTAATTTTTTTATGTGCTTATCACAGGCCGGTAGCGTACTTTCGTTACTAACTTCAATGTTGCAGACGCCTAACCCATAACATCAGTGCGTTGTTCCACACACTCGTAAGAGCCCATTTCGAACTCACGGCAGATCCAAGGTCGGTTTTCGTAAATAGTACACATCAGTGTTTCTCTATCTACCGCAGAGCACCAACCGTCATCTAATCTCAGCATGGTTTCGCCGCCCCACTCGTCATAAGCAATATGCTCTTCAGGAACGCCGGTATCTGTGATGATCATAACCTCTAAACGACAACAGCATGCCTGACAATTGGCACAAGTTACTTCAGGTTCGGTTACGTTCTTTATCTCTATGGTCATAAGTGACTACACTGCTAAATTTTGCGTATAGTAATCGAAACCGTCCGCTACGGCTAATAAAGAAAGTAGATGACGGTGTTTTCATGGATGTAGAAATAACAATGGGCGTTGTGATTTGCTCACAACGCCCATTAAGTTTTCTCGTTTTAGCTGAATAACGACCCTATTTAGAATAGGCTCGCGAAAAACAACTTAACGTAATCCATCAGACGTTTGAATATTCCACCTTGTTCAACAGCCTCTAGCGCAATCAATGGCTGAGTTTGCACATCTTCACCATCGACTGTGTAATGAACCACACCTAGTGTTTGACCTTCTGCAATCGGTGCCTTCAACTCAGAATCAAGTTCAATCGATGCCGTTAGCTTTTTACTGTCTGACTTAGGCAGTGTGATAAACGTGTCTTCTGCAACACCCAGCTTCAAAGTATCTTTGGCACCAAACCATACCTTCTCTTCAGCGACTTCATCTCCACCTTGATGTGGGTTTAGAGTATCGAAGAAGCGGAAGCCATAGCTCAACAACTGTTTGCTGTCTGACTCACGGCTCTTAACGCTTGATGCGCCCATAACAACCGCGATAAGTCTCATCTCACCTTGTGTCGCCGAACTCGCTAAACTGTAGCCAGCGCCAGAGGTATAGCCCGTTTTCATGCCATCAACCGTCAAGCTTCTATCACGCAGTAAGCCATTACGGTTGTGTTGTGTGATGCCGTTGTAACTGAACGAACGTTCGCTGTATAAGCCATAAACATCCGGTAAATCACGAATAATCGCACGACCTAGTAATGCAATATCGTAAGGAGTCGAATAAAGATCGTCAGCGTCTAAACCATGCGCGTTCGCAAAATGGGTGTTTTCTAGTTTCAGAGACGAAGCCCAAGAGTTCATAAGATCCACAAATGCATCTTGTGAGCCCGCAACATGTTCCGCAATCGCAACACTCGCATCGTTACCTGATTGAATAATCAAGCCGCGGTAAAGGTCCATCATTGCTACATCGGTGTTCACTTCGATGAACATTTTTGAAGAGTCAGGGAAGTTCTTCGCCCACGCGTTCTCGCTGATTCGTACCTGATCGTCAGCAGAGATGTTGCCTCGCTGCATCTCTTGCCCAGCCACATAGCTAGTCATCAGTTTGGTCAAACTCGCTGGGTTTAACTTAGTGTGTGCGTTTTTTTCTACCAGCACATCACCAGAATTAAAATCAATTAACACATACCCTTTTGCGCCTAGGCTAGGTGGGCTTGGTACTATAGAAGGTGCTGCGATAGCTGCATTACTTACCATCGCTGCGTTACTTACAATGAATATACTTAATAGAGGGAGAGAGTATTTGGAAAACAGTTTCATTGAATCAAACCTAAGTTAACGTTTTGAGCAGTATAGACAAATGCTAGCAAAAGAAGCGCGAACTTTACGTTGCTTTACGTATTTGTACCATTCGTTACAAATAAAAAAGTATAATCTGCGATCTGACCATATTTTCAACAACTAATATTGACTCAACGCATGCATCCAACGCCTAATTCTATCGCTCAGGCATGCGTCTAAATAACATTTCAACAAAGCCAGTAATACGCTGTTTGCTCTCGCTTGGCTCTAAATCGGGTTGAATGCCAGACTGTGCTAATGCTTGCCATTGTACGACCTGAGAGTTAGGTACGAAAAAAGCAATGTACAGCGATCCTTTCTCGGCGACCTTTCCGTCACCATCATAAAATGGCACACCCGTTGAAAGCTTAATCGCATCGAAAATCGAGTCATCATTTAACTCTGATTCTTCGGCCAATCCAAAACCGACAACAACATCACCAACTGCACCATTTTGATTCAGTTGATAACCTTTCGTAGCGAGTTGATCTTCAATCGCATCACGCACTAGATCGGTTACTACGGTCTCATCGTATTTTTGAGAAAGGTAAACCTGCTCTGATTCAGGGTGCCAAGAGTAAGTCGTCACTCCGTGTTCCATGAACTCAAAATCACCACTGGTGACCACACCATAATTGTGCGTTGGCGGCATTTCTTGTGTGGTACATGCTGTCATTCCAATCGCTATCAAAGCCAATAACACTGCTTTTTTTATGCTTTTTGTTGCACAAATGGATCGTTTTATCATTCGCGGCTTCCTTACCTATATAAGAATAAATATCAATTAACCTCCCAACATAAATAGTAATTATGTTAATAGAAAGGTCATTAAACGTTTGCGTAATCGCTAACCTTCACTTCTGCCCGTTTTGGGGGTTTAATCACAAAAACAGAGTTGGTATAGTCTACCTCGTTAAACATAACCAGACCATTCGAGGCACGGAGCTTCCTCAATCATCTCATGAAGAGAAGAATTGGTACCGACAAAGTATCGGCAAATTTAAGAGGGTCAAACAATGGAATTCAATATGGTTGAAATTTTAGGTTACGCGGCATCTATTATGGTCGCAATTTCATTAACAATGAAAGATATCGTTCGTCTGCGTGTCCTTAACTTTATTGGCTGTACTCTCTTTACAGCATACGGCGTTATGATTGACGCATGGCCAGTGGTCGCGACCAACGGTTTCATCGCTTGTGTAAACATCTACTTCCTTGCAAAAATGCAAAAGGAAAAAAAAACGGAAGCGATGAAAGCAGCGAAAGCTTAAATTAGCGATTAGCATTTCAAATATTTCTGAAAAAGCCCAAATAGAGCGATCTATTTGGGCTTTTTTGTGTCTGTCGTTCTCAAGAGCATGATTTCCAATTTTCTAGCCTTTGAAGACATCGATTCTTTCAACTGATCACATATAAGCAACGCGATATTCGTTCTTTTGATACGTCTGAGTGTTGTTACGTCCCCTCTCTTTTGCTTGATAAAGCGCTTTGTCAGCTTTATCGATCGCTGTTTCAATATCAGTGAGCGCTCGATCGTGACAACAGCCAGCACTGATTGTGACAGGTGACACCAAACCTTGCAGTTGCTCTACACTTCGTCTGAGTTCCTCAGACAATTCGAATAACTCACGCTCGTCACAATCAAACGTCACCAAAATAAACTCTTCACCGCCATAGCGTGCAATCAAGCGACGACGATTAACAAATCTCTTTAGCGATTTTGCGACCTCACAGATAACCCTATCGCCTTGAGCATGACCATATTGATCGTTCACCCGTTTGAAATGGTCAATATCAAGCAAAATGACACCGACATTTGTTAGCGGATCAGGCGACCTTTGAGCAATTTTCAGCTTTAACTGCTCGATAAAACTCCGTCGGCTAGGAAGACCAGTGAGGTAATCGAGGCTCGCAACATCCAAGATTTTGAGATGACGATGCCGCAGGTAAAGCACCAACACGATGATAATGCTCAATAGGCTCACGACCAAAGCCATCAAACTAATGAACAGCAAACTATGATTTCTATTGAGCTCCTGCTCTAAAATACCGGCGGAGATGACCCAATTCAGATAGGGGTAAAACTTATAGAAGACGTTTTTGTTGGTCGTACCATTGTCACTGGAAATTGAATAGCTAAAGTGACCTTCTGGCTGGGTTGCGATTCGATCAATGAGCAGTTCGGACGAGTAGCCTATCAAGGCTTTCAATGACTTGTGTTCATAATCAGGATGAAGCACTAAGTTACCCTGAAGATCAATAATGTACACATATCCGCTATCACCGAACGCGTACTTTCTCAGCTTATCTTTTAAGCCTTCAAGATCGACCAAATACATCAATTCTTCTTTATAGGTCGTCGCGACCAAAGTATTGCCACTCGGTAGCCTCATCGAATAGGCAACTTTTGCACGCCGACTTATCTCATGCGGATTAGCGTGAAAGTATTCGATCATACCAGAGTCGATACTGAGCTGTTTTTGGATATGAGTAAGATGCCCGCGCTTCTTTCCTTGCAAGAAAGGGGGGTAGAGGTGAACGCCTTGCGGTGACATCAAATAGATATAACCTGATTGTCCAATGTGCAATTCACTGGCGATCTGGCTTACTTGTTCAATTTCCTGTTCCGGTGTGGCATGCCATACATGGGACGCAACGGTATCGGTAATTCCTTTGAGATATGTCTTTATCGCCTCATTAACTGTTGTGTCGACAATATCGTAACTCGCATTCACAATCGTTCGAAAAAATAGCTGGTTGGATTCCAACAGTGACCTTTCAGTTCGGTTAAATTGAAAGGCCGAAAGAATCATCGACACAATGGCGAGCGCAATGGAAAAACTAAGAATGTATTTACGTCTGACTTTCAAGATTACCCCATAGATTTATAATTTTAGGTAACGCTGTGACTTCTCTTATATACAGACTGTTTTATATCATGGTTTTATTTTTTACTGAACGAGTGTCGATATTTTTAAGGGTTTCTATACGCAATCTGTGACTTAAAGCAAAAACGCCGAACTGGATTCAGTTCGGCGTTTTAATTTTACGTTGAAGTTGATGACTTAAATCACACTAAAACCCTGATAAATAGACGTAAAAGCATTCGTATTTACTGGCTATTACTGCGATCTATTGTCTATAAATGGATTAGTTAGCATTAAATTAAGAACAAACCTGAGTCCAGCTACCATCACTACCCGGTTCAGAACTTGTCCACCAGTTCGCTTGGTAAATACTACCGTTATGAACCACTTGGTCGCCAGTGTTTGCATGGCTTGGGTTACCCGCCCAATCTTTCTGAGGTAAGTCTGGGTAAACCGCTAAACCGGCTGTATCGCATGTACCTGGGTTTGTGCCGCCATCGCCAGGGTTACCGCCACCTGAACTGATATCACCTAATGGTAGGTCTGGTTGCTCAAAGCTAAAGGCATAATCGATACCGTTCACGCTTACTGCATAGTTAGCAGGGCCTGAGATTGGCAAGTAATACACCATATCTAGCTCATACACGCCACCAGCTGGAAGCTCTTCCCATGTAGGCAAAGTAAACGCCACTCGGTGCATGGTTCCATCTAATCCACCAATGTTATCCGCACGAGTATGACCCGAAGCAATCACAGTTAAACCACCACCCGATTGATCTTTCGCGTTATCAGGTGCTGACACTGGGATATCGAATTGGAATTCGGTACCGCCCGGAAGTGCTTGACCTGTGTTGTTTGTAAACGTGATCTTAGGGTTAATTGGGTAGTTTTGGTCACCGACTTTGAAGCCACCAACTGATACCATAATTTCTAGTGCTTCTGTCGGGATAGCGCCCGTCGCTACCTTGTTTCCGTATGGGGTCGCAGACTTAAACTTATCGTAGATAGCTTTCGTCATGGTGTTACCCATGTGGAACTCACCGTTACCGCTGTTACACGCTTGTTCTGTCGTATCGATAGACGTTCGGTTGCCACTTGCATCGAGTACATAACAGTTGTAATCCCCTGCCAGTTCCCAGAACATGATACCGCCGATCTCTTTGTCGATAACGTAGTCTGCTTTCACGTTGATAGAATCTTTATCTTCCGTTGAAAGGAATACGCCCTTCTCTGCGTTCCACAACCAAGGAGCAACCGCCACGCTGTCGTAGTTACGCGTGTAAGTTCCCGTTAGAGCATCAGATGGATCATTCACAGGATCAAGCTTGTAAGCCTCTGCATAAGAACCCCAAATGCCTTTCTCTAGGTTCTTCGCGTGCCACATAGGGTTAGAACCCGCGCCCATTTCGTTACCTTTTGGATCGGTATCGTGCCACATATTGTCGATACCAACTGCGCCATGGCCACAGTTGTTTTTCTCGCCTTCACCGGTACCTGCTGAACATTCAGCTTGGTTTGGAAGAGCAGCTCGGCCCCAAAGACCATTTTCGCCTCCGGTTACACCTTGCCAACCACGAGTGTAGTAAGGCACACCGATATTAATACGACCTGCTGGCATAGAACCACGGAAGTAATGGTAAGCCCAATCCGTGTTCAGATAACCGATACCACCGTAAGCCGCAGTGCCGTAAACGTTCCACTGTGCTAACTCTGAATCTTTACCCGTATCAAACAAGGCTGCGTTATGACCAACGTGATCGTTCCACGCACCGTGAAGGTCATAAGACATGATGTTCACGTAATCGAGATACTTAGTCACATCGAATGTTTCCATACCGCGCAACAGGTAACCAGAAGAAGGCGCCGCGATCGTTAACATGTAATGATTGCCATCTTGCGCAGACGCCGCATCAAGCTTCTCACGTAGCACTTTCATCAAGACTTGGTACGAAGCCCACAGGTATTGACGACGCGGCTCCATGAAGTCTTTGTCATACGGATTACCGGCACCCGCCATAGAGGTTGGGTATTCGTAATCGATATCTAGACCATCGAACTGGTACTTACGAAGCATTTCAACCGCGGAAGTGGCGAATGTTTCGATACCTTGATGGTTAATAGAACCGTCGGCGTTGGTCGTCATTGTGTAGAAACCACCATCAGCCACTCGGCTACCGTCAGTGGCGAAGTGACCACCGGTTTCAGCCCAACCACCGATTGAGATTAAAGTCTTAACATCGTGTTTTTTCTTAGCGGTCGCTAATGCACCGAAGTGACCTTTGAAGCCTAAGGTAGGATCAACTTCAACGCCCGGCCACTCTTTACCAACCGCTGCGTTGTTCGGATCGTTCACATCACCCACGTTTACTTTGCCATCTGAGCCAATGCTCACGAAAGCGTAGTTAATGTGTGTGAGTTGTTCCCAAGGGATGTCATTTACTAGGTAAGCAGCTTGTGGGTCGTCCCCTGCACGCCAGCTGGTGAAGTAACCAATGACACGACGTGGGTGATCCGCGCCCATTTTCTCACGGCCTTCATCATCGTAAATAGTACAGTAAGGTACATCGACACCTTGAGTTTGATACAAGCCATCAGGACGGCATGTGCTTACTGTTGGTACGCCATTCACCGTTAAAGAAGCCAGCGCTGAATCTGTCGTTGCGCCTTGATTGTCAGTCGCTTTTGCGTAAACCGCTAAAGAACCCGCTTGAGTGGTTGTGTAATCAAGCGTGTAAGGGCTAGTTGCAGCTGTGCCAATAAGAGCGCCTGCCACATAGAAATCTACCTTATCAACCGTGCCATCGCTGTCTGCTGCTGTTGCGGTAAGCGTTACTACACCACCAACATCGACCGAAGCTGCTGAAAGCGCAACCGAAACTGTCGGTGCTTCATTTCCTGGCAGAGCTGAATCAACAACCACTGAAACTTCACTAACAAGGCTTGCCGCACCTTCGTTGTCTGTCGCGACAACAGAAACCTGATGGTTACCCGACGTTGCAGCCCACGTTGCTTCAAATGGTGCCGCTGTCACAACCGCGACCGAAGAACCATCAACAAAGAATTCTACTGAAGCAACACTGCCATCAGCGTCCAGTGCTGTTGCGCTTAATACGACATTGTCGCCTTCAACAATCACATCTGATGCTGTTGGCGTTGTTAATGAAGCCGTTGGTGCTTCGTTTGGTGTACCACCACCGCCATTACCACTACACACATCGACTTTCTTCCATTGTGCGTAATCACCTTCAAATTGGCTTGGGTTGTTATTTTGATTCCAGTAGTTTGCTGAGTACGCGCTGCCGTCATGTGAAACCTGATCACCACCGGTATATACAGTGGCAGAGTCCCACGTTTCTAACGTTGAGCAATCCACAGCCGCATAGCTATTGAACGCCATGAAGCATGACGCGGTGAGAGTACTGAGTGTAAAAACCTTCTTGGCCACTCTTCCTTGGTTTAGGTGCATGTTAGCTATCCCTTAAGTTGTTGTTTCAAGATGTTTAATTTAAATGGAACTTTACTCACCACTTAAATCTCTTCGCAAAACAACTGTAGGTAACAACGCAAATTTAACACCTAAAATATTCTCTATTTATAAAATGACTCGCATTAATTTGTTTATAGCATGCAATGAGTCGACACTTATTTTGCACCAACAACTAATATTAATTTATTTCGGAAAGCTAAAAAATAATGTCTCAAAAATCAGAAATGTGACTCAGCGTTGGGAAAAAATTCGTATCAAAACTAACCAAAAAGTAGAGATTTACAGTCGATTTGGCTTTCTTTTTGGAATTCGCCCACCTTTTGATAACAAATGTGTTAGTATCTGCGGCTTTTTTGACGAACCTCACACTTCTATGCAAGTGTGGGAGAAATACATAGGCTTGAAAGAGCCAAATATAGCGAAGAAATAATGTCCAACTTGACGCAAGTCGCCAACGAAAACATCAACGCAGAAGCTACTTCTATCGATTTCAATAAAGCTCAATCTTTGGGTGAAAAACTGGAACTCGGAAACCCAGTATTTTGGCTTAGTGGGAGTTTTTTAACCCTCTTTGTCGTCCTTGCTTTCACCAACACCTCCGTGTTGTCCGAACTTGTAAACATCGGCTTTAGTTACTCAACTAAGTGGTTCGGTGCTTTCTGGCAAGTCCTACTACTACTCAATTTCATTATCGGCTTAGTGCTTGCACTAGGACGCACAGGCCACGTTCGTTTAGGAACGCTTGCTCTCCCTGAAATGACCACCTTTAAATGGATGTCTATCGTCCTATGTACGCTGCTAGCTGGCGGTGGTGTGTTCTGGGCAGCCGCAGAGCCTATTGCTCACTTTGTTTCAGCTCCGCCACTTTATGGCAACGCTGATCCTCAAGCGATGGCGTTCAACGCCCTATCACAATCTTTCATGCACTGGGGCTTCCTTGCATGGGCAATCTTAGGTGGTTTGTCTTCCATCGTGTTAATGCACCTGCATTACGACAAAGGTCTTCCTCTTAAGCCACGCACGCTGCTTTACCCAGTACTTGGCGACAAAGCAATCAATAGCTGGATTGGTAACGTAGTCGACGCGTGCAGCATCGTCGCTGTAGCCGCAGGTACTATCGGCCCTATCGGTTTCCTTGGACTGCAAATCAGCTACGCGTTGAGCGAACTGTTTGGTATTTCCGACAGCTTTGCAACTCAAAGTGTGGTTATCGTTTTCGCTATCGCAATGTACACACTGTCTGCATTGAGTGGCGTGAACAAAGGTATCCAACTGGTTAGCCGTTACAACATCATCTTATCAGTGTGCCTAATCGGCTACATTCTGCTAGTAGGCCCAACGAGCTTCATCATTGATGGCTACCTACAAGGTATGGGCGAAATGGTGGATAACTTCATCCCAATGGCACTGTACCGCCAAGATACAGCGTGGCTAGGTGGCTGGACGGTATTCTTCTGGGGTTGGTTCTTAGGCTATGGTCCGATGATGGCGATCTTTATTGCTCGTATCTCACGTGGCCGTACGATTCGCCAAATGATCGTTTCTATCAGCATCGTTGCACCGCTAGTAACATGTTTTTGGTTCAGCATCGTTGGTGGTAGTGGTCTAGCGTTTGAATTAGAGAACCCAGGCGTAATTTCTAGCGCGTTCGAAGGCTTTAACCTTCCTGCTGTGCTACTGGCAATTACCGCTCAACTGCCGTTCCCTACTTTGATTGCGATTCTGTTCCTTATCCTGACGACCACGTTCATCGTGACAACAGGTGACTCGATGACTTACACCATCAGTGTGGTAATGACAGGCACTACAGAGCCAAACGCAGCCGTACGTACCTTCTGGGGTATCATCATGGGTGCAGTAGCTATCGCGCTTATCTCAATGGGTTCTGGCGGGATCTCCGCTCTACAGTCATTCATTGTAATCACTGCGGTTCCTGTATCGTTCATCTTGTTGCCGTGTCTATGGCACGCACCGAAAATCGCGAAGCAGATGGCCAGAGATCAAGGTCTCGTTTAATGCCTGACCCGATTTAGTTTCGGATAACGTAGAATACTAAAAAGCCACTCAAGTGATTCACCTGAGTGGCTTTGTTTTATCTGCTCGTTGTCTAATTAATTAGCTGATTAGCGTTTATACGACCAATGCTACTTCTACCGATATTTCGGCTTATTGAAACTTTTCACCCGCAGCAACCATAAACGACATCTCAACCAATAGCTCAGGGTTTGCCAGTTCTGCTTTCACACATGCACGGCTTGGCGCACAGCCTTCAGGGAACCACGATTCCCACACTTCATTTAACGCGTCAAAATTGGCAAAATCTGTTAGGTAAATCGTTACCGACAATACGCGAGATTTGTCACTGTCGACCAAGCTCATCATTTCTTCAGCTTGATCAAAAATTTGCTGAACCTGACTCTTAATTCCTGCCGTTGTATCCGTCTCTGGTACTTCCACAAAGCTTGCGATGCCATTAAATACAGTTACATCTGACCAACGTTTGGTCGGGTTAATTCTATGGATTTTCACGGTCAATTCTCTTCTTATAATTAGGGATTTACGTCAACGTAATCTAATCCAAATCGTGAATATTGAAAACAAAAATTGGAAGGCTCGCTGTACCTTTTGAACAGCACTATCGCCTACACATTGCTTCGGTTCTCAACATCACCAGTATTTAAGTTCATATCGAGACAATAAGTCTCTAGATAAATATATTAATTATTGTTCTCAATGCGAAATTTAATCTGAGCTCCTGCGGTCATATTCAGGGATTTTATTAAATGGAGTACTTTTATGCATGTTCAAACCTATGATTTAAAACAGAGTAATGTCGGATACAACCTAGGCGTGGTTGGCGTAGCATTAGTGCTCGCTTGGATTGGTATTTATAAGTTTACGCCAACCGAAGCGATGCTCATTGAACCGCTAATCGCAAATCATCCTGCAATGAACTGGCTTTACAATCTGTTCTCAGTACAAGCTGTGTCTAACATGGTGGGTGGCGCGGAGATCATTGTCGCGATTGGACTGATCGTTGGATTTAAGAAACCAACAATTGCTTTCTATTCAGGCATTGCTGCAGCGGCCATCTTTGTTGTGACACTCAGCTTCCTAATTACAACGCCAAATGCTTGGAAAGTATCGGATGGCATCTTAGTCACTAACTTCTTCCTAGTGAAAGATATTCTATTTTTGGCGATCGCGATTAGCGTAATCGAACGTAACAAACCTCAGAAGTAACCGTAAATCTATAAGTGGCCGAAACTAGAAGTAACCTTAAACCTGAAAATAAAAAGGCTCGAAGCTGGCTAGAAGGACGCTGCCAGCTTCTAATGTATAAGGCGATAATCTAGATGATAAAGTTTAATTAAAATAACAAGTTAAGATACTAATTAACTTCTTAGAGTAAATGTAACCTATAACAAAAACTCGAATTCTTGAGACGCCTTGGTTGGCAACATCTCGATGACTTCATACTTAGCGATATTCTCTCGATGAAAAGGATCCTCGGTCAAAATCATGTCTAACTGTTCCCTGTTACTAAGCGTGGAAAAAATAACACCACCAGTTCTAGGGTTCTTACGACCCGACAACTGAAAGTGTCCGAGTTCATACTGCTTGTTTAAAAACTCAACATGCTCTGGAATGAAGCGATCTACTTCCTTCAAAGGCACTTGGTATTCGAGAGAAACAATAAACATGATATTTCCTTACTGTAGGTTAATATTAAGAGTGTTCAATTACATAGATAACGCCCTACGATAATAATGAGCATCTTGATCCTTCCCTTTGAACACGGAGTAACTTTCAACGCGTTCAACTAAGTCAAAACCGGCCTTGGATAAGATTTTATTTGATCCAACATTACCCACTAACGCATAGGCATCAACATATTTAAGGGATAAGTGCTCGGCCAAGTAGATAAGTAACTTCCTCACCGCGTTAGACGCAATACCCTTAAAACCATATGCGTGACCTACTCGATAACCTAGTTCTCCACTTCCAGCGTTCTGGTCGATATCACGAACATTGATTCGCCCACAAATAGTGCCATTAGCGTCTTTGATCAACATAGGAATCATCTCACCATTCTCGTATTCAGTTAGAAAGCTGGTGATTTGCTCGGCCACACCCTCATTGGAATAGAAACTGTCTTCCCTCGCTGGAACAAATTGCTCAAACCACTCTCGATTTTCGACCTCAAAATCCAAGAGCGCACTCGCGTCATTCGGTTGAAGTAAGTGTAAAAATACATCCATGACAAATACTCTAATGTTTCCCTAAAAAGCCGCACCTTATGATTCATGAACCACGGCTTATTAATACGGTTACGGTAAATCTCTCAATTTCTTGGCTGAGTTACCTGCGTAGATACCTTTCTCAGTAATGTCTTTCGATACCACACTGCCCGCACCGATTACCACCCCTTCGCAAACACTGACAGACAACACTGTCGCATTAGAACCGATGGTAACGTTATTTGCGATAACAGTTCGCCCCCAACTGTCTGGGTTTGGATCTGGCTTGCCATCTTTAAACAAGTCATTCGCGAACATCACACCATGCCCTACAAAGCAGTCACTTCCGATCGTCACATACTCACAAATAAAGGTATGAGACTGAATCTTACTTCTGTCACCGATAACCGAGTTCTTTTGAATCTCAACAAAAGGGCCAACGAACACATCATCTTTAAGCTCACAGCCATAAACGTTGCTTGGTTCGATGATCGTGACATTCTCGCCACAGGTAATGTCAGTAATCTGTACCTTTAACACTCTTGGACTGGCCATACTTCCTCTCGACATTAGCGTCACAATTCAACCTAAGCGATTGTGCCGTAGCCATTTAAGCACAAGCAAGTTGGAGTAGAGAGAGTTGGCGGTGGATCAAACATTCCACGAGTCTGTTTACTAAAACAACCCAACCAGCAAAACTGACAATAACACTCCACTGATAAAACTTGGGGCATGAAATGGGCGAGCTTTAGATTTTACGTACTCTTTCTGAAGATCTTCTTGATAAGTTTTAACAGCGAGTTCTTTTACGTAGTTATTTTGCATAATAAGCTCCTTCTTAATCAGTAAGAGAAGCTTAAGACTTGAAGTTAGGTTGAGGTAAAGTGAAAATTCAAATTAATTGAACACTTTATTTCGCAAGACCTTCTAATGTTCATTAGTCTAGAAGTTTAAGTGACAGATAAGAAGACTAGAGCTGAGATCGGTACACACACAACTCACGATCTTCGCCATGAATTTTGCGTATCTGTTTCTCGACGAATTCGACGCCGAGCTTGCAGATAACTGACTCTGAGCGTTTATTTTCAGACAAGTGCATCACTTCCAGCCCTGTTAATCCCAAATGAGCTTTACTATGTTCCACTAGCGCAGAAGAAGCTTCATACGCGATACCCTGTCCCCAAAACGGAACACCAAGCCAATAGCCAAGAATACCAACGCCATCGACTAAACTAGGAAAGCTAACCGCACCAATGATCTCATCGTTACCTTTAAGAGTTATCGCATAAATCACACCCTTTCCTTCATTAAAGAAAGACTCGTGCGTGTTAATCCATTCGATCGCCATATTGGTTTTGTATGGATGAGGGATCGCTGCCGTCATATCCGCAATCACTTTCTCACCCGCTAGTTCAGCGACGCGCTTGCTATCACTCAACCTAAATGGCCTTAAGATTAATCGTTCTGTGATAATGTTCTGCTGCATAACCTTTCCCTCACCTATCGCCTTATAACGACTATTCAATAATGACTCTGAAGACATCGTTATTCACACCGCCAACATCCACTAACTCTCCGGGCTTCATAATAAGCGAAGTATTTAATTGTCGAGTTGAGCGTGGTTCTTTCTTTTCTCGAATCACTAACATATCGACTAAGTAACCAGAGTCTTGCTTTCGTATTGAACCCGAAAAAGTCACGCTTTCAACCCTATCAGCGAGCACGGAACTAAATGTTTTATCCTCTAAAACACCTGCCGAGATCGACGTATCGCCATAAAACAACGTGATACTTGTTGGGTTGGGTGCTAGCTCTTGATTAGATGAACAACCCATCAAAGCTAGGCTCAACAGTAAAATAATTCGAAATTGCATAAACTGGTTTTCTTTCTCTCGTTAAACGCTTTTTGTAAAAATACCATGACGATGATCTAACTCACCGCGTCTGTAAACTCAGCTTTGAATGACTTGTTGTGTAAGTTATCAGCCTCTGCAGACTGGATGGTTCTAGAGATAAGCTCTTCGAAGAGCTCCAGCTGCCCTGCAGGGATGAGCTGATTTTGTATCGCCCTACGTTTGTTAGAATCAAATAACCGCTCGGCCACCCAACCGATTAAGTAGACCAGAGAAAGGCACCCACCAGCTGTAGCAATGTTGCCTTCGATGACTAGAGGTAGATCTTGAACATCTCCACCCATCGCTTCTAATGTTGGTTTTGCATGCGGATTTGTCGTTAGCCTCTTGCCTTTAAGTAAACCGAGTTCGTGCAACACAAAAGATCCAGCGCAAATCGACCCGATTAACTGCTCGCTCGGATCCAACTGTAATGAGTTCATGAACTCTGGTTCTCTCAATGCAGCCGGAATACCACGATAACCACTTGTGATCAGCACAACGTCTTGCTGCGCAACTTCACTCAAATGACCATCGGTTTTCACGGTCATACCCAAATGTGAGCGATGCTCGAGCTTGGTTCCGAGAACCTTAACCTCCCAAGAGTCTGTCGTTCTTCCTAGTAAGTCATACATCAAGAAGAAGTCTACATCGGTGAAGTCATCAAATAATACGATTCCGACTTTGTACATAATACATACCCTTGTTGATTACTCTCGAAAGTTGAGAGGAATTAATAGTGATGCGATTGATAGAAAGGTGATATTAACCACCACGCACTTTAGGTCAATCAAAAATATGTGCAAAATTGCACAATATGAAGTGCTGCATGTTTAAGAACCTAAACTGCTGATAGGAAGCACTAAACCGCTCGTGGTGGTGTATTGAAGTGCCGTTTCGTTTACATTCACGGCTGAATTGCGGCGGACTGGAATTGCTAACTCGGCACGCAGCGTCGATTATTCGCTGGCCTTCTAACTGAATCAGCTCTAATTCCGGGTTAGGAACTAGAGCTGAAATATCAACGCTGTTATCGATGTGTGGAACTAAGTTTAAGCAACCACGTCTTGTGGTGGCGTACCTTCGCAGTTAGAAACGACGGCATCAATTTGAATTAGAGCATTCATAGGGATCTCTGAAACCCCAACCACCGTTCTTGCCGGTAAATCAGCATTAAAGAACGTTGTGTAAATCTCGTTCACCGCATCAATATCTGAAATATCCTTAAGTTGAATATTAATTTTCACCGTATCGTCCATGCTATGGTCAACACTTTCAATTATCGCCTTAATATTTTTTAAACATTGTTCCGCTTGCTCTTTTACACCACCAGCAACAATTTCATTTGTTTTCGGGTCTAAAGGCAATTGTCCTGAAATATGATTGTAGTGAGAGAAAGCAACAGTATGCGAATAAGGCATGAATGGTGCTGCAACAGTATTATTGGTTTCAATAACCAGTAAGCGAGTGTCTTCTGGTAATTGCGGCGGTGTACCGTCACCATGTGAAACGGATGTATCAATTTGAATTAAAGCGCCCATTGGTAATTCAGCTGCGTTAACAACGGTACGAGCAGGAACGTAGCTTGGGAAGAATTTAGCACATATTTCATTTACCACTTCCGCATCTGCGATATTTTTTACGTAGATAGTCGTTTTAACCACATCATTCATGACATGTCCAATGCTTTCTAAAATAGCTTTAATGTTTGATAGACATTGGGCCGTTTGCGCTTCGATACCACCATCAACCAACTCACCTGTGGTTACATCTATCGGTAACTGAGCTGAAAGATTGTTGTAGTGAGAAAAAGCCGCAGTCTGCGTGGACACAGCACTTTGAGGCGCATTATCCGTATTCCTTGATACCTTAACTAGTGCGCAAGGTGCTTGTGGTTTAGTGCCTTCGCCGTTTGAAATAAGAGCATCCATTTGAACTAAAGCGTCACTGTTCGGCAGCGCAGCGACACCCACGACTGTGCGTGTCGGAAGGCTGTTGTGGAAGAAGCTTTTGTAAACTTCATCAATAGCATCGATATCAGAAATATTCTTAACGAAAACATTAATCTTCACGACATCATCCATAACATGGTCGATGCTTTCAACAATCGCTTTAATATTATTTAAGCATTGCGTTGCTTGGTCTTTAATATCACCAGCTACTATTTGACCTGTTTTAGGGTCAACAGGTAATTGAGCAGAAAAGTTATTATAATGAGAAAAAGCGACCGTTTGTGTAGATACAGAATTAATTGGTGCGTTTTCAGTATTTCTTGAAATTTTAATGATATCGCTACTCATCGGAATTATCCTTTTAATAATATAGGAATGCGTATTTATATTGAACAATCGTATTGGAAAGAATGATTAAAGTAGCGCCATGTTAAGTGAATTATTTTAGGGTAAACGTGATACCCGTCAGGCTATCACTTAACCATAAATCAGGGAGTTACAGAATAATTAGTCACAACACGACTAATTATCCGCAATAATAGGGCGAAACGAGTAATAAATTCTCTTTATCTTTTGATATATTCAACAATCATGAATACTCACTCAGATAAAGAGATGGATAACTTTCTAAGTTTAGAAAAGATTTGATAGGTTGTTCACATTAAAAGTCCTCAAATCCTCTTACTAGACTAATTATTGAGCTAACTATCTTATATACGTGCATAAACTCTTAGTCTGGTTAACTAATTATTTTAGAGGGCTGATATTATATAAACACATTAATAATATATTCGAAAATCGAATACCAGCAGACTAATATTACCTACCATTAGATACATTTGCTTATCTTGCTTAACAAGGGAATGTGCTCGTTCGTGGTATCCGGAGAGTCAATCCACTAAACGCCACCCCAAATTTCAAAATTTCAGCGTTGAATACCTAAGAAGTTAGACCACTTATCTTTTACTTCAGGTGTTAAATCTAACGTAAATTCGTAGCCTAAATGATTTTCACGAGTGACCTCAAACCCCAGGTGCTTGTGAAACTGCACCGATAACTCATTGAGGCGTAGGACATTGCTCACTAAAACAGTTGAGTGGTTGTTTTTAAGTTGATCGGCAATGGAACGAAACAAAAAAAGGAATGCCGCCTTACTTCGATAGTTTGGATGCACCACAAACATAGGCACAAACCACTGACCACCTCCCAAATCACGTAGCGTTACATAACCAATTAATTTGTCTTGTCGACGATACTCAAACAACAACCCCTGCTCAATTGATTCAGCACGTGATGCCAAATAAACATCTCTTTCAATCGGAAACCCAGCTGCTTTAGAAATTGACTCCAACGTGAGCATATCTAGTTCCAAATACTCTTCCATCATTACCTTCTCAGCCAATATCTTACTGGCGAAACTTTCCAAGTATTAAGTATCATTGCAACTCATTTGTTCTACTGGAACTCAAAGAAGTTGAAGAACAAAGCAAGCAATAAAAGCGGGTAAACCAGCGATGAACAACACTAGCCCTGTGTGGTAGTTCATTCGGTAGTGTTCTTGTTGGTCTTTATCAAAATCATGGCCTTCGACCATTTTGTAGACTTTATCTGTTATAGGGTCATCAAGACGTGTGGTCTTACTATGAACACCACCTTCCCACATTAACTTGGCTAGAACCCAAATGACGATAACCACAAAAAACAAGAAATCGACGATTCTTGTCGTGGCAAAGAAAGGAAAAACCTGAGATAGCGCTAAAACAACCAATGCTGCTGTTAGATTAATTAATGCTACTTTCTTCAATAAATCGAGCAAGAGAACTCCTAGAAAATGTCTATAAATTAAGCTTTCCTGACGAGAGAAAAGCAACGACTAAACAGATATTTATAAAACAAATACTTCTCGATCAACCAAAAGATATACGTGATATCGCACAACATGAAATACCGCACGTTTCGGAGCATAAATATTGAGTAAAGGCTAAGCAGCTCTTGGAGTAGTATTGAAGTGGCGCTTAAATTCGCGGCTGAATTGGGATGGGCTCGAGTAGCCGACTCGGCGAGCAGCATCGCTGATGCGAAGGCCTTCTAGTTGAATCAATTCTTTAGCTTTGTTGAGTCTTACCTTCTTCAAATATTGAAGAGGTGATTCAAAGGTGACATTACGGAATGCATTGTGGAAGGCAGACACGCTCATGTTGGCTTCGTCGGCAAGCGATTGAACAGTGATGGTTTGGTCATACTCTTCATGCACTTTAGACAGCGCTTTAGCGACACGTGCATAGTGTCCGTCATGATGAGCTAAATCAAACAGCACACGCCCTTCTGAACCTGTTAATGCGCGGTAGACAATCTCGCTGACCATGGCATCGCCCAATATGTTGGCTTCAATGTCACAATGTAGAGTTTTGACCAATCGAGTAAAGCTCTCCAGCATTTGCTCTTCCATTGGCGCCGATTCTAAGCCGCTCGAATTCTGCTTGTGCTTGTTGCAGTAGCTCTCTAGAAAGCCTTGGTCTTCCAGCTTTTTGACTAAGCTATGCAAGCGCTGAGAATCGATGCTTATCGACAAACCAAGCAATGGTTCGCCATTTACAGGCAAGGCTTCACACTCCAATGGCATTGGCACGCCTACCACAAGATAATCACCAGCAGCGTAAGTAACGGGTCTGTCGCCAATGTAGATGTTCTTTTTGCCCTGCCCGAGCATGATAATACCCGACTGGTAAGTGAATGGCTGACGCTGATTCCCGCCACTGCTTCTATACAACCACACACCACCAATTTCAGTTTCTCTGATCCCTTCAAGATCATCCCAACCTTTGTGTTCTACATAAGACTGTAACAACTGCGCGAGTGTTTTCATAAGTGGCGACTTTCCATTCCAAGTGCTAAGAGTAAGTAAGCTAAAGCAGAGAAAGAATATCAATTTTGTAGAAATAGGCAATTTATTTGGAGGATCAGTTCTTCATCACCCTAGATTACTGTACTAATATGCAAATATAGAAATTGATCAATCAAATAAAATAACAAATTGAGCTTTACACAAGGAATCTCTAATGCAATTCACTTATGTTAACCCTACAGTTATCCACTTCGGCCAAGGCCAAATCAACGCTATCAGCCAAGCGGTTGATACTTCGAAGAAAGTACTAGTCATCTACGGTGGCGGTTCAATCAAAAGCAACGGTGTTTACGACCAAGTTGTCGCTTCTCTCAAGGATCACGCTTGGATTGAGTTCGCTGGTGTTGAAGCTAACCCAACGAAAGAGACGCTAGATAAAGCCGTCGCTCTTGTTAAAGAAGAAAACGTAGAGTTCATTATCGCTGTTGGCGGTGGTTCAGTAATCGACGGTTCTAAGTACGTTGCTGCAGCGGCTAAATACGACGGCGACGGTTGGGATATCCTAGCGGGTAAACACCAAGTAACTGAAGCAACTCCTATTGGTGCGGTACTGACACTTCCTGCGACAGGTTCTGAATCTAACATGGGTGCGGTAATCACTCGTAAAGAGACTCAAGAGAAACTGGCATTCATGAACCCTGCGGTACAGCCTAAGTTTGCGGTTATGGACCCAGATGTAATGAAGTCTCTGCCAGAGCGCCAACTGATCAACGGTCTAGTTGATGCGTGGGTTCACGTATGTGAGCAATACATCACAATGCCAACAGACGCGATGGTTCAAGACGGTTACGCAGAAACACTGCTTAAGAACTTACTTGTACTGGGTAAGCAATACGACGAGCGTGACAACGACGCATGGCGTGCAAACCTAATGTGGACTGCAAACCAAGCGCTTAACGGCCTGATTGGTACTGGCGTTCCTCAAGATTGGGCAACACACATGATTGGCCATGAATTCACTGCGCTTTGGCACGTAGACCACGCGCGTTCTCTTGCGATTGTTCAACCTTCACTACTTCGTAACCAAATCGAAGCGAAGCGCGGCAAGCTAGAGCAAATGGGTCGTAACGTATTTGGCCTAGAAGCGGGTGCTGATTTAGCCGAGCGTACAATCGCGGCAATCGAAGCCTTCTACCACAGCCTAGACGTTCCAACCATGTTCGACGGTTACGAAGCAACGAAAGCGGCAGCAATCGACAACGTTGTTGCTCAACTTGAATCACACGGTTACCTGCAACTTGGCGAAAACCAAGCAATCACGCCAGAGAAAACGCGTGAGATTTTAGAGTCTGCGATTCACTAAGAATTGCTAAAGTAGAGAGAAAGCAAAGACAATGACCACAAAAAAATGATTTTTTACATCTGACTGAACCCATTACTTATTTCTTTCGTACAAACAAAGCAGCGTTCATTTTGGGCGCTGCTTTTTAATTTGCCCTACAAGATGCTATTAAATTCTCATAAGTCCTTAATTTTATGTGCATTCAGATTTCTATATTGGTAAGGTAAACCTGTCTCTTTACTAGGTATGAACAACGATTTGAACAATCTCAAGGAAATGGTTAAGTTTAAGTCACTTAACAAGTGGTATGGTGATTTTCATGCCCTAAAGGATATCGATTTAAATATTGAACAAGGAGAGATAGTGGTGATTTGCGGGCCATCAGGTTCGGGTAAATCAACCTTAATCCGTTGTATCAATCAGCTAGAACCTTTCGAAAGTGGCGAGCTTTGCGTGTTAGAACAAGTGCTTCCGAGTAAATTCAACACACCTGGCCAAGTCGGAATGGTGTTTCAGCATTTTCATTTATTCCCCCATCTTACCGTGCTCGAAAACCTGACTCTGTCGCCGATTCGTACGCTGAAAAAAAGCAAACGAGAAGCTGAGAAGATTGCAATGCACTATCTCGAGCGCGTACACATCGCTGAACAAGCCAACAAATACCCAGTGCAACTTTCTGGCGGTCAGCAACAACGTGTAGCTATCGCCCGTTCGCTGTGCATGAAGCCTGAATTACTGCTTTTTGATGAACCGACTTCAGCGCTTGATCCTGAGATGATCAACGAAGTGCTCGACGTGATGGTTGAACTGGCGAGCGAAGGTATCACCATGGTGTGTGTGACACACGAAATGGGCTTTGCGAAACAAGTGGCCGACCGCGTTATCTTCATGGATGAAGGACAAATTGTGGAATCGAATACGCCACAAGCGCTCTTTGAAAACCCTCAACATGAACGTACTCAAGCGTTCCTAAATCAGATCCTGACTTATTGATGTTGATTCGAATTATTAAACCCGCCCTATCTGCTTTGGTACAGATTGTTGTACTGGTGGCTGCTGTTGTTTGGATTCTCGACTCTGGTGCACAAACCATGGGATACAGCTGGCAATGGGAGCGTGTGCCGGACTATATTGCTTTCTATGAAGATGGTGAATGGTGGCCTGCAGAATTAGTTGAAGGGCTACTGGTTACCATCAATATCTCTTTGATTTCTTTGGTTGCTACGCTGATCATTGGTTTAACGACAGCACTATTGAGAAACTCAAATTCGGTGGTTGGACGCACCTTAGCCACCAGCTATGTTGAGTTGATTCGTAACACGCCGTTATTAGTACAAATTTATTTGCTCTATTTTGTATTTGGCCCCGTATTAGGGCTCGATCGCTTTAGTACTGCCGTTTTAGCCTTGGCACTTTTCCAAGGCGCTTACACCGCCGAGATATTTCGTGCTGGTTTAAATGGTATTGCGAGAGGACAATTTGAAGCAGCTCAATCCTTGGGCTTATCAAAGACCTATACTTACTGGGATGTGATTCTTCCTCAGGTGGTGCAACGTACCTTGCCACCTTTGACTAATGAAGTGATCTCTCTTATTAAAAACTCTTCAATTGTAAGTGTCATGGCTATTTTTGACCTGACGACTGAAGCCAGAAACATCGTTTCTGAAACCGCGATGCCATTCGAGATTTGGTTCTCTGTGGCGATCATTTATCTTGCTCTTACACTTTCACTTTCTGCCGTTGCTGCTTGGCTTGAGCATAAGCTCGGGGCTAACTGGCGAACACAATAAGGATTTATCAGCATGAAGCTATTTAAAACCGCGATTACAGCCCTACTTGCGCTTGCCGTAAGTTTGCCTGCACTTGCTTCTGAAACGCCTAACCTCGATAAAATCAACGAACGTGGCTCACTGCGCGTTGGTATGTCGACATTTGTTCCTTGGGCGATGCGTAACAAACAAGGCGATCTCGTTGGCTTTGAAATCGACGTGGCGAAACGCCTTGCCGAAGACTCTGGTTGGAAAGTCGAATTTGTACCTACGGCATGGGACGGTATTATCCCTTCTCTATTATCGAAAAAATTTGATGTAATCATCGGCGGTATGTCTATCACTGAAGCTCGTGCTAAAAGCGTATTGTTCACTGAACCTTACTCGCACTCTGGCGTTCAACTGGCGGCTAATAAAGAGCTAGCGGAAGGTTTTACTCAGATCTCTGATTTTGATTCTCGCCGTGTAAAAATTGCAGCACGTCGTGGAGCATTCACGGTTCAAGTCGCTCGTGAAACCTTCCCTAAGGCGAAAGTTCTACAGTTCGATGACGATGCTCAAGCATTCCAAGAAGTGTTGAACGGCAACGCACACGCGGTTATTGCGTCTAGCCCGAAACCAGAACACGAAACGATCAAAAACGCAGACACGCTATTTATTCCATTTGAAGAGCGTCTATCAAAAGGTAACGAAGCATTTGCAGTTCGCCTAGGTGAAACTGACAAGGCAGAATTCTTCAACGAATGGATCAAAGCACGTACTGAAGACGGTTGGTTGAAAGAGCGTTACGAGTACTGGTTCTCTACTCTAGATTGGCAAGACCAGATTGCTCAAGGTCAGTAATCAGAACTTTTGCTGGTGAATCGAGGCAGTGCGTTGTCTGCACTGCCTCGATTCGGCAACTTGATTCGCTTTATTGATGATCTAAAACTCAACAAAACAGCCTACTAATTATTATTGTTTAAACAGGAATGACGTGAGTAGTACTAGCGCATTGACAACACCTAAGCCCAACGTTCATATGAAGCCTTGGTATCAACGCCTTAACCTTTTGGATGGCGTGTTACTCGCTGTCATGTGTGTGTTTGCAGGCTGGCTTTATTATCGTTCTGCTGTTGGTATTAACTACCAATGGCGCTGGGAAGATGCGTTTACCCTGATTTTCATTCCACCTTCTCAAGGCAGTATTCCCTATTTTTTCCAAGGCTTGATCGCAACGCTGCGCTTAAGTTTATGGAGTATGGTGTTAGCACTCTCTTTTGGCACATTGTTAGGTGTGGCAAGACACTCAAAGATCGCTTTTTTCAAAACACCGGCACTGATTTTCATTCAGTTGGTTCGAAATATTCCGCCACTGGTGTTTGTCTTCATATTCTATTTCTTCGTTTCTAACCAACTGATTCCATTACTTGGTTTAGAAAGAATCTTGCGTGAACACAATGGCGAGATCAACGCTGTTCAAGATTTCCTGCTCGGCCCAGCTAACCTTTGGGAAAACTTGGCGTCTGGTGTTATCTGTATTGGCTTGCTCTCTTCTGCTTATATTGCTGAAGTGATTAGAGCTGGCTTAGAAGGTATTCCTAAAGGCCAATGGGAAGCGGCCGATTCGCTCGGCTTGTCTGCGTTGTCTAAGTATCGATTTGTTGTCGGTCCACAGGTATTAACGGCTATCACACCACCTTTGGCTGGCCAAGCAATCTCCTTGGTTAAAGACACGTCGATTGTGTCTCTGATTTCTATCCAAGAGATGACGTTTGTTGGTACTGAGATGGCAAACTCTTCAGGTTTGATCTTTGAGATCTGGCTCATTGTTGGCTTCGTATATTTTGCTTTGTGCTTTGCGCTTTCACGTCTTTTCAAAGTGATTGAGCAGCGCTCTAGTGCCTATCTCAACCATCAATAACACCACCAATCAAAAATACGAATTCACCAGACTATTCATCGCCCTTATCAATTTCACCTGATTGGTTTAAGCTATTGACCAATCAGGATTTATCCCTTCATATTTCTTATTAGAAACACAGCAAAATGCTCGCCTAATCACTATACTTAAAGTATCGAACTACGTTGATTCTTCTCAAGGACATCACTCAACATGGACAATCATAAAGAAAGAGCTTTTTACGCCGTTGTTGGCGCATTGGTTGGAGACGCCGCTTCAATGGGGCTGCACTGGCTGTATGACCAAGAGAGGATCTTACACGTGGCTGGTTTTGAGCCTGAATTTCGCTCACCGAATCGGTTCGATTATCAAGACAAAGGCTACTTTGCGCACCAAGGTAAAACCGCAGGCGAGCAATCGCAATATGGTGCTCAGTTATTGGCGATGGTCGACAGCTTAGTCGAAAACCAAAAATACGATGAAGCGAACTATATTCAACATTTCCGCTTCTGGTTTGATTTTGGCGGCAGTTGGCAAGGCTACATTGATAAAGCAACGCGCATGAGCTTGTTGAACATCCATCAATTAGAACTAGAGGACGCCCCGATTACTGCCTGTGGCGCAGACGATACGCAACTTCCCGCAGTCTCAAAGATCATCCCATTGGTGGCGTGTACTTACACCTCTCACACTTTGCCAGCCATGGTAGAAAGTGCGGTGCGAGTCACTAACAATAACGACAAAGCAGTGGAGTGGGCGCAAGCCATCACCCTATTGGTTCAAGCGGCAATTCAAGGCAACTCTCCATTGCAGTCGGTAGAAATGGTACGACAAACCTGCAGCAAGTTTATACACGATCAAATCGATGAAGCACTGGCTGAACCTGAGCTTTCAATAACAGATGCCGCGAAGAAGTTCGGACTGCATTGTGAACTGAGTGCCGCATTTCCCTTGCTGATTCGCATCATTGCGGGGGCCCAGAGCTTTAAACAAGGTATTCGAGACAACATATTATGTGGTGGTGACAGCTGCGGGCGTGCGATTGTAATTGGCGCGGTATTAGCGGCGTGTTTCTACGAAGAAGATGGCGAAATTCCAACCGAATGGCTAAAGCAAGTCGAACTCAATGGCGGTGTGCTGTCTTTGCCTATTGAATGACTCCCACAATAACGAACAAGGCAAAAGCGCCTTTCTTGCTTAAGAGCTCGAAAGGCGTTTTTCTTTTCACTAGCCACCTAAAGTAATCACTAAAAGTAATCAGTTAAAAGAATGACTTAAATGAATGCTTTAAACGATCGACTTAAAGGACTAGCTTCAGTTTTGGTCAATAACCTTTGCGGATCCCTACGACCGCCAGTTTATTGCGCTAACCAACCCTGAGAACTAGAACCTTCTCTAGAACTGATACGCAGCGGAAAGCTTGTAGTTACGACCTGGTTCATAGTCATCCAAGGTAAAGCCTCTTGCTGTACCCGAACGAGACGCGTGTGAGGTGTATTGCTCATCAAACACGTTATCAATACCAAAGGTGACAGACAATCCATCCACATTTGATGGCACCCACTGAGCATACAGGTTATGAACGTCATAGCTTTCTTTGATCGGCTGACCATCGAATACATTGTCTTCGTCTTTAACAAACATTGAATTCCAACCAAAAATCGTTTCCAAAGCTTCAGATTGATAGTCCAGTGTTAACGTGATGCTGTCGCCCATATCAATACTGCGTCCATTGCCACCCGCGACAGCGCCGCCTGTGTCTTTGTTTTTAGTATCTGAACGAGCATAAGAAAGCTTGCTGTTAAACATCTCGTAACCATAAGACAAGCTCGCCTCAAAACCCTTTATCTCGACATCACCTAAGTTGTAAATCAAGTAACTCTGGTTTGCGGGCTGATACTCTTCGGCAATGTAATCATCGATATTGGTTTGGAATACAGTTAGGTTTGCGCCAATAAAGTGATTATCTAAACGTTTATCGAAGCGCACACCACCTTGGGTGTTCTGCCCTGTTTCAGCCTTAATGTCGTCAGCTAAGAACGCTGCGTCTTGGTAAGCAATAAAGGTCTCCATCAACTCGGGTCCTTTGAACAGCGAACGGGTGCTCGCGAACAGCGTCCAATCTTGGGTCACATCCCATTGCGTTGCCAACGACCATGTTACGTCGTCAAAGTCATCGTTTCCTGTTTCGGCTTTACGCTGGTAATCATCAAAACGAACACCTGCAGTGATCGAAAAGGCTTGAGTAAAGTAGAACTGGTCTTCAACAAAAAGTGCGGTAGAAATTGCTGACTCATCCATAAACTTACTGCTGCCGTAATAGCTGCTCGATGACTTGTCCATGTAGTCAAAGCCATAAGTCGCGATATTATCAAACGACATCAAGCGATAGTCCGATTGGAACTTAGCATTCAGGCCAAAGTTTTGGTTTTTCGCCGTATTGTTAGATAAGCGGTTCGATGGCCAACGCGGTGCCATAACACTTTCATCACGCTGAATCTCGGTCTCTGTGTTGTACAGAGTGACGTTACCTTGATGACTTTCGCCACGTAGCTCATAACTTGCCGTAATAGTGTCACGGTCATAATCTGTTGGAATCAGGATGTCGCTAGACAAGCCTTCATTCGCACCACCTGACATATCTGGACGCGGGCTGTAATCACCACTATCGCGATACAGATCATAAGAGAGTTCAAAACGGTGTAACTCACTTGGCTCAAAACCAATCTTACCGAGAATGTTGTAAACATCGCCTTCTGACCCAAAGGTTTCATTACCGGCGCCGTCTTCGAAGTTATCACGACTCATGTAATGACTGTAAAGCATGGCATCGACGTTATCTGACAACAAACCATACACAGTGAGTGAACCTTGCTGGCTTGCGTTGGTTGCGTAACCGCCATAAACACGAGCACCAAAACTCTCGTCGTAACGAAGCAGGTCTTTGGCATCTTTGGTTTCAAACAGTACTGAGCCACCTAACCCACTTTGCGTCACCGAGTTATTACCCACTTGAATATCCGCCGACTTCAAGATGTCTGGGTTTAGGGTTAAGTTACCGATATGGTGGAACATATTTGCGTGTTGAGAAGCACCATCCAATCGAATATCTAAGTCAGTTTCACTCAAGCCACGAATAGTAATTCGTTGGTTGACCGAGTGCGTTCCCCCAACATCAACACCAGGGATTTCACGCAGCAGATCTGACATATGGTCAGCTTGCTTGAGTGACATGTCATCGGCAATGATCGATTCAGTGTTGCTTGATACTCTCGTTCCCCACACCACGACTTCATCAAAGTGCGATGTGTCCTCTTCTGCAGTTACAGGGCTGCTAAATGCGCTGGCAATAGCAATACAGAGGGCTGAAAGCTTGATTGTTGAGCTGACGGGGCTTTCCATAAATTCAATCCTAGATGTAAATGATAATAATTCTCAAATATGATAGAGTTGTAATTTATAAATGCACAGATGATTTGCTTATGCAAAAACGCACAGATGTTATGAGGAACGGTCAAATGGGTGAAGTAACATCAAAGCAGACTAAACTTGCCGAAACTGCTGTGGCAAAAGCAAATGTAATCGCCAAAAAATCGACATTAACTAAGAAAATAGCCCTGACCAAAAAACTAGAACAGACGGAAAAGCAGATCATCGTGACGCAAGGCCAAACCAAGCAAACGTCACTTGCTGAGGGGAAATTCCTTTCTTACCAATACAATGACCAGATTTTTGTACATGGCGGTCGTTGTGTTGAATTAGTCGACAGCAACATCGTATCGACCGCCCACTCCGCCATCCTGATTACGATTCTTCTTGAGGGAAAGCTCACCTTTGGTTACGACGATCTCGAGTTCGATCTCGATGCCAGTACAGGGCCACAAGGTGTGGTGGTGAACCTTGCCAAGCCTGCCAACTTTAGGCGCTCTTTAATCCAAGGTAATAAGATAAATAAGATCAACATCTTGGTTAAGCCGCAATGGGTCGAGCCTCGTTTAAGTGACCACTGTTCTAGCAAATCATTCCTCGATTCACATAAGGCGTTTTACAACGTAAAGATTAACGCTGACATCATTCAACTCACGAACGCACTTACCAGCCAAGCCACACCAACCAACTTCCAAGACAAGTTAGTAGTCGAAACGCTCACCCAACAATTGCTCGCTAAAACCCTGTCGCAAATGCCGATTCAATGTTGTCAGCTATGTACTTCCGATGACGACCTCACAAATACAGAGAGCACAGATCCAGTCATCACCTCACACAATACAAACTCGAGTGTAAACCTTTATATGGCCAGTACATCAAAGAGTTTCGATGCCAAGATTGAAGACATCATCAGCTACATTGAAATCAACCTAGATCAACAACTCAGCCTTGAAAGCATCGCGAGTAAGTTCTCGATGAGCATTTCCAATCTTCAGCGTCGATTTAAGCAATCTTACAACCTGACTATTAACGGCTATATCCGGTACCGACGTCTGGATATCGCGCGCCAACACTTAGAGCGTGGCTTGGTTTCAATAACCGAAGCGGCCTATGAGGCGGGTTATCAGCACCCTTCTAACTTCACCAGCGCCTTTAAGAAAACTTTTGGTGTTCCGCCCCATGAACTTGCCAAAAACTTTGTATCCAAAACGAACTAGAGTCTGACATAAGACAAGCCAACTTCTAGGTCGGAGACTATCGTTCCTATAAGGTTGGAACACACTGCGATAACTCATTCTTCAGCCAAACCACAAACGGACTTTCTGGCTCATCGCAGTTGTCATCTTGTGTGAGCAATATGTACTGATGACCGGAAGGTACAAAGCCAAACGGTGCGATTAAGTTGCCTCTGTTCAAATCATCAACCACTAATGGATAAGAACCAAGAGCTGCTCCTAGCCCATCAACGGCCGCTTGAAAGCAAAAATAGAAGTGTGCAAATGTCTGGCTTGAAATAGCTTGCGACACCATTCGGCTATCAAATTCACTATCTTTGGTGATGGATGCCCAGTGGCTCCAAGCGTTTAGTCGCGTGCTGCTGTGCAATAATTTCACATCGGCTAGCTTGTCTTTGACCTGTTGCCAATAATCAGGCGAGAACACAGGGCCAACCCATTCTTCGACTAACGGAATCTGTTTGTAGTGCTCGGTTACGTTGAAGTCGTCTCGGCGAATTGCCATATCTAATCCAGTTGCGCCTAATGTCACAGGCCCACCTGCGGTAGACAAGCGAACATCAATTCCGGATTCGTTATAGAAATCACCGAGTCGAGGCATTAACCAACGCATGGTCAATGTGGGTTCGCATGAGACTTCCAACGCTTGATGATTCAGCTGATTAAGCTTATGGACTCCAGTCTCCAAGGCTTGGAACGCTTGCTCTGTGTAATCTTTGAGTAATTCCCCCTCTTTGGTGAGACACACATTCCTGCCCTGTTTGTAGAACAAAACTTGGGATAAGTGATTTTCCAATACCTTGATCTGCTTACTCACTGCGCCATGTGTGATATTGAGTTTATCCGCCGCATCACTGTAACTGCTCGAATGCGCTGCTACGTGGAAAATATGAAATGCTTTCAAATGTCTCATGTGTGATTTTTTCTCACAGATAGGTGGAATTCATTTCGATTATAGGCAGCAATAAAAAACCATACAATGCTGGCTCATCAAATATAAAGAGTTGGAGTCATTATGGAGTGGTTAAGCCTAGCAGTATTGGGATTATTGATTGTTATTAGTCCAGGAGCTGATTTCGTTTTAGTTTTGAAAAACAGTGTCAATCAAGGAAGACAAGCCGGGATTTGGACTGCAATAGGTGTGAGTTTAGCCATTTGTGTTCACATCAGTTATTCAATGCTTGGGATCAGTTACTTAATCTCACAGAATGAACAGCTGTTTGACATGATAAGATACGCAGGTGCAGCCTACCTTATTTATCTAGGACTAAAAGGTATCTTGAGTGCGGACAACAAGCTTGCACCTATGGAAGGTGCAAAGCAAATCACCAGTGTTTGGCGCTATTTAGCCCAAGGTTTTTTATGTAACGTGCTCAACCCAAAAACCATGTTGTTCTTCTTGAGCATCTTCAGCCAAGTCATCTCACCTGATGCAGAGAACCAACATGTCGCACTCGGCTATGGGCTTTACATGATCGTTCTTCACGGCTTGTGGTTTGGCGTTGTCGCTATGCTGTTTACTTCGAGTACATTGCAAAAGCATCTATTGAGAGCAAAGAAAAGACTCAATCAAGCGTGTGGATTTGGCTTAGTGACTTTCGGAGCACTGTTGGCGATTAAATCTTAAATTGAAAACCAAAACAAAAAAACCTCAATGGCGAACTGTGCTGTTGAGGTTAATAACTAATGCTTGGAATTACTGACGCCACATATAGACAAACTGATCGTTTTGCGAGGTGATGTCGAAGCCAAACCTCAAGTACAACTCCCCAACTCGATTACCTTGTAGATAACAAAGTTCGACGGGTTTATTGAGGCTGTCAGCCTTAGTTAAACAATCTTTCAATACTTGGCTACCAATGCCCTTCCCATGATACTCAGGTAGTAAGAAGAATCGGCAAAAATAGAAGTGATCGCCCTTGTCTTGCAACAACACACTACCAATCGCTTTATCTTGATATTCAATGATTTCAGGGCGTTCTTCTGCCCACTCTTCGGCGTGTATATCTCGTTGAATTTGTTCATCCCAACCAAATACGGCTTTGATCGGTTCAAACTCAGCGGCCTTCTTAAGCTCGAACAGAAATTCATAATCTGATGACTCAGCAGGTCTTGTTGAATACTTCAAAATATCTCCAACAATAATTGGCTATGGCTTCATTTTCGTTTAAACCGGGACATAGTAACCCCGATAAAACCCAAAAATGCCACGCTTAAATGTTCATTTTGGTTCTAGTTGGTAACGTAAGACTTCGTGTTTATCTTGCTCCGAGTAAAAGGTATTCAGGAATTGTCCACCGCACTTCTCAATCACCTTTTGCGAAGCTATATTGCCCCTCTCACACGTAATAATAGCGCTTTCGGACAATACGTGCCGTTGAACCCAAGACAACATATGACTTGCGATACCCCGCCCTCTCGCTTGTGGCAAAGTCTCGTAGCCGATATGTCCTATGACACCGTGAATGTACGGACTGGTGCCATGACGAACTCTTATCACTCCAAGAATACGTCCAGACTCGAAACAAAAATAAGTAGAAGCAGGCGTCCACCCTTCTGGCAAACCCCCACCTTTTGAATAAGCAATTCGTCTTTCTAAATAGGCATCACTGCCATCAGAAATGCCCGTGTAAATATCTAACCCATCTTCAACACAGGCGTTCACATAGTGATGAAAGGCAGTTGAATGCGAAAGAGCAGCTTTAACCATGTCCATATAATGTTGATTCCTAGTTACTTTTCTTCCGGGGTTAGCTATCAAGCCTAAGCTAAGTGCATGGTGTATTCTTGGTGTCCGGTATGCTCATCAGATTGTTCTCTCACAATAGAAAAACCTTGGGACAAATAGAACTGAATCGTCGCTTGGTTTTCTTTATATACATTTAAAGACAAGTTCGGACATTCAAGCTTCGCGTGTTGGATTAGTTGCTTACCAATACCACTGCCTTGATGTTCTGTACTGACAAAGATCGCCGCTAGTATCTCTTCGTAAAGTGAATAGAAGCCACGAACCTCACCATTAACTTGGTACACATAGGTCTGTGATGCAGGAATATATAGGTCGCGCATATTACCAACTTGCGACTCCCAGAACTCAGGAGCCACAAAATCATGCGCCTTGATCGAGGCGGTTAGCCAAATGTCTAAAACGGATTCAATATCGGCTGGGCGGTATTCTCTGATCATCTTAATTCTCTGAAATTATTGCGGTTTAATATGCGAATCAGTATGGCCGAGAAGCCACTTAAACTTATTGAAGATTTACGACAATTATTTGAAGCAATGGTTATTGCTTCTTAACGTACTTCGCTGTAACGAGCATTTCACCGCCACCATCCAGTTTGCAATCTAACTGGTGATCTTTGCCTTCATTAATTCGTCTGATTACCGCTTTAGTACCAATTTTCAGTACGCTAGAACTGCCTTTAATTTTTAGATCTTTAATGAAGGTAACTTTATCGCCACTTTCCAATACAACGCCATTAACGTCCTTAACACGCGCGGCTTCTCTTTCTAAACGCTCTTCTTCTGGGCTCCATTCGTAGGCACACTCAGGGCAGATTAGGTTGTTTTGATCTGGGTAGACATATTCAGATTGGCATTGCGGGCAAGGAGGTAGAGACATACGTTAATACTTCATTTAAATAGAATTTGTTCCATTTTAATGGCTCTTGTTAGGCTTAGCGAGCATAAATCTAACAAGTTTTACGAAGAGTTAATTGTCTTAAAAAAGATCCGTACCTAAAACGAACAAACACAGCCGCTAAGCTGTGTTTGTTTAAAAATTTGAGAAGCGGAATTTAACGTTCGACTTTTGGTGAGTAAATCGAGTAAGCGGTGATTTGCCCTGCCACGATTGCAGAGAACATGAATAACGCCGACAAACCAATACTAGGAATAGGCAGAATCGACTGTTCAAACACCGACTGGCTGGCACTTACTAATACTCGGCTACCCGGAACCAAGATGATGATCCCTTGCACGATATAAATAGAGCCCGTGAGCTCCATCTTCTTGGCAATCCAAGTCCCGTACAAAGTAATAAGAACCGTCGTAACCCAAGTACCGACAACCCAACCACTATCAAAACCTAGATAGAACGGGCCCCACATACCGAGAACCGCTACTGGTAAACCAAGTAAGATGTCTTTAGGTCGCGCATTGAACATCACACCGATAGACACAGAGATCAGCACCAAGCCAGATATGTGCATCCACATCGGTACCGCATTTGTATAGTCGATGGAGACCGCTTGTCCCCATATCGCTTCACCGATGTTGAGCCCCATGATAATCCCGACAAACAGCTTAATCAGGGTTAAGGCGCTCTGCCCTAGCAAGCTGGTACCAGAAACCAAGTCATTAAACGCCAAACATTCTAGTGCGTTGGCTATGGATAACCCGGGGACAAACAGGACAATCGAGGCGATACACAATGCCCACACTGGTATCGGCAATCCTGTACTCGCCAAAAACGCCACGAAGATACCCGTTAACAATGCAGAGATGAATTCAACTGCGATAGCGCGACGTGAATGAAGAACTTGCTGACATACCCAAACCATCAAACCCAATAACGCAGAAAAACCCACTGCTTCCAACGTACTGCCCACCAGCATCAAATACGCAGGCGGAATACCCATATTGGCCAGTGCCGTCACAAATTTAGAGTAACCGACAGGCTCTGGTACAGGCTCACTGCTCGGTTGGTTAATACGAATGATGGTATTAGCCAACAAACTCAGGTTAATTGAAGCAGGCTTTAGACGCTTAAGAATCACAGCGTTGTTATCGTCTGGAAACTGATAATTGATCGCGGTTGGCGTTGCTTGGATCATCACATCCACACCATGCTTTTTAGCATAATATTGTGTATATTTTTCAAGCTTATACGGAGCGCAACCACTGCGGTGAAGAGTATCACCAATTTCAACAATTTTGTTAATTCGGAACTGAGAAGGCATGGGTATTTTAGGGGAGACAAAATGTGCGGCAAATGTACCAAACGATAGACGGAATGACGAGGCTTTTGCGTGAATTATCAACTGAACTCGTTACTTTTTTCTGCAAAGGCTTAGAAGTCTCTATAACTCTACTCATTTGGGATTAGTTTACTGAATGTTTTGACCGGCGAATAAGTTAAATTTATGCATTCAGATTGTTATTAATGAACGCCGAAACACGAATAAAAATCAGTTTATGTTAACACTCCAAATACCTTAATTTTTATTAGATTTATGACAACTGAGCACCACCAAAGCAGGTTTATAAATTAAGGTGGATTTATCGAAAAAAACGGCATGACATTTACTATTATTTCTCGCCCTCCTTTTTAGAGATTTTAGTCACATTTTATTCACTCTGAAAACGCCGAACATGATTGAAAAACTAGCGGTGTGGTGGTTATGCGAGCACTTAGAATAAAAATGAAAGAAAAAGGTTTCGTTTTCAGTTAGATGTGGCATTATCACTCTCGTTAAGACGATGTGCGTACATCGTATAATGGCTATTACCTCAGCCTTCCAAGCTGATGATGCGGGTTCGATTCCCGCTGTACGCTCCAGTCTTCTTGATGCCTCAGTCTTGCTATTAAGACAGTGTGCGTGCATCGTATAATGGCTATTACCTCAGCCTTCCAAGCTGATGATGCGGGTTCGATTCCCGCTGCACGCTCCAACTTCTCCTTAAGTGTCATTACATGTTTTCTTCCAGCGACACCCTATTCAAAAAACTTCTCCGTTAGTTAAATCCATAGTCATTAAATCTATACTGATTAAACTTATTTTGTTTAAGCTTGGATTGACGAATCAACGCTAATTGACTAACCAGAGCTATTAACTCCTTAAATCGCTTCGTATTTCTGACACCTTGCCCATTACACATTACAGATCAACTTTCAATGATTTTCAAAATTGTTCCAATTTAATAATCTTGGTCAATATCCGAAAAAACAGTTGTGTTAATGTGCGCGCATTAGCAATAACCCATAAATAATAAAAAATGTTTAAAAGCAATGAGTTAACAATTAATATCGATGCAATTAATGTCGCACTGTCAAAAGTCGAAAATGCGAACAAAATTCAGCTAGATACATTGAAAGGTTATGTGAACAGCGAGCCTGAACAGGCTGTACTGGCTTTTCGATCGCTTAATGAAGCAGAGTCAATCGATGACAAGTTTAAAAAGATCATGGCAGAGCTACCGCACCTGAGCGGCGAAGCACACCACTTGCTTGAAACTTCTATCTTGCTACAGTGATTCTAGCTACAGATAAGCCTCAGCCAATACAAGTTAGTTCATGCATTCCTGAACAGGTTGAGACTTATCTTTAACTGGTCACAATGTTTAACCAATGACTTAGCGGTCACACAAAGCTGTGCTGATAGGTTGAAATGAATTGGTGATGTAAGACCCTCGCATTACTCCCAGAAGTTCCACCACTTTTTGCTGTTTTCTTCACGCTGCTGTTGGCCTTTCTCTGACCCTTTTCCTTCTTCTTTACGCTCTTGCTCCGCTTTCTTGTCTTTCTGCTTTTCTAATCCCGACTTTTCTTCGTCATTATCCATATCATCTTCAAGCTTTTCTTTCTTATCTTTGAGCTTCTCTTTACTCTCTTCGAGGGCTTCTTTCTCGTCTTCCAAATCGTCGAGTTCTTTATCTAATTTCTGCTTATCTTTTTTGTTCTTACTTTTTTTCGCTTTCTTATTTTTCTCTTCGATCATTGAATCAAGCTGCTTCTCACGATCATCAATTTCGCCTTCAACTTTTTTAGCCTCAACGAGCGTTTTTACTTCTTCTAAATCGGGCTTACCTTTACCAGCCCACTCAGGTTTAGCAGCAATGCTGTGGGTCGACCACGTTATTAAAGCACCCGTTACTGCAAGTACTAGAACTGTCTTATTCATCCTTAAACCCCTATTCCTATAGTCTTTTAAAGCTAATACCTAAATAGCACTAAAACAAGGTAGCCATACCTAGCACTCATCCCTTTGAACTAGATATGGCTTGTGTCTCACCTTATAGCGTTAGTGCTTTGACCATACCCGCTTCAGCGTGACCAGGAATATTGCACGCGAACTCTACGTTATTATCACCATGGAAATGCCAAAGTATCTGTTTCGCTTTGCCCGGCTTAACTGTAACTGTGCTGCCCGAGTCATGAGCGTGATTACCCATGTTTTTCATCATTTCACGATGCTCTAACTGCTCTGAAGCAGAACCAATCGAGAATTCATGATCAATCTTGCCTGTGTTCATTACAACGAACTGCACCACGTCGTTCGGCTCAATATCAACCTTGTTCTTAAATGTGATTTTCATATCGTCACTTAACAGAACATGAACCACTTTATCCGGCTTTGCGTCTGTCGCAGGCATACCCACTTCAGACATGCCTTCCATATTCATCATCGAATGGTCCATCTTTCCATCCTTCATCATGCTGTGATCCATTTTTGAATGATCCATCTCTCCACTTTTCATCATTGAGTGTTCCATGCCTGAATGATCTTTACTTGAATGGTCAACAGCTGAATGGTCCATTTCAGCAAAAGCCGTTGCAGTAGTTAACATCAGTGCAATCGCAATAAGTGTCTTTTTCATGATCGTTCCTTAGATTAATTCAGTTATTTATTTGTTAGTTTCACATGTTCATGTGGTACGCCCTTACCCACTCTGTATTGGTAAGTAAGGGCTAATAATCAATACGTTATTTGTTTGTCTCGTTTTGGCTATGCGTAATCTCACGCTGTTTCCAGAGCTTAAAGATTGCAGGCAAAACCAGTAGGGTAAGCAACAGTGCCGACGCCATTCCGCCTATCATCGGCGCGGCAATTCGCTGCATCACTTCAGAGCCCGTTCCCTCGCCATACATAATTGGAATGAGGCCAATGATCACCGTAAGTACTGTCATCATCACTGGGCGAACACGCAGTCCTGCACCCTCACGAATCGCATCCGTTAAGTCTTCACTCTGAAGTGCTTGCTGGTTCTGCTCCGCATCCAATTTTTTGTAGTGCCATGCTTGATTTAGGTAGACCAACATAATGACGCCTATCTCAACAGCTACCCCGGCAAGGGCGATAAAGCCCACACCCACCGCAATCGAGAAGTTGTAATTGAGGACATGCATCAGCCATAGGCCACCAACCATCGCGAGTGGCAATGTCAGCATAATCATCATCACCTCACCGACACGGCGGAAGCTGAGGTAGAGCAATAACATGATGATGGCGATGGTAATTGGCACAACGACACTTAAACGTTCTTTGGCGCGCTCCATGTATTCGTATTGACCAGACCATGCCAATGAATATCCAGCAGGTAAGACGATTTGATCTGTAACGACTTTTTGCGCCTCTGCCACATAAGAACCAAGGTCGCGACCTTCGATGTCAACGAACACCCAGCCATTAGGACGCGCGTTCTCCGTCTTAATCATTGGTGGTCCATCTTCATAGCGAATATCTGCAACATCAGACAAAGCAATTCGCGCTCCATTTGGTGTCACTAACGGCAGGTTCTGCAACTTAACGACAGAATCACGATAGCTTTGTGGGTAACGGACATTGATTGGGTAACGCTCTAGCCCCTCAACGGTTTCACCCACGTTCATGCCACCAACCGCAGTCGAAATAACCTGTTGCACTTCTTTAATGCTCAAGCCATATCGTGCAGCAGAAAGACGTTTGATATCTATCGTGACATAGCGACCACCAGCCACACGTTCGGCATACACAGAAGCCGTACCGCTAACACCATTTAAGATAGGTTCGAGCTGAGAGCCAATGTCCTCTATAACACTCAGATCTGGCCCTGCTATTTTGATTCCGATTGGCGTTTTAATACCGGTCGCTAACATGTCGATCCGAGTCTTGATTGGCATAACCCATGCGTTAGTCAAACCGGGGAATTGAATCAGAGCATCAAACTCTTTTCGTAGCGACTCAGTAGTGACACCGTCACGCCATTCATCTCTTGGTTTAAGCTGAATAACCGTTTCAATCATAGTCAGTGGCGCAGGATCGGTTGCTGTCTCTGCTCGACCAATTTTGCCCCACGTGGTTTCGACTTCTGGAATGGTTTTGATGAGCTTGTTGGTTTGTTGCAACAACTCACGAGCCTTACCTATTGAGATACCCGGATACGTGGTTGGCATGTACATCAAATCCCCTTCGTCCAAAGGAGGGATGAATTCACTACCAAGCTTACTGGTTGGGTAATAAGCAGACGCCATTAAGCCAAGTGCGATAACAATCATCACCTTTGGATATTTTAGGCTGAGATTTAGAAGCGGCTTGTACATCGCCACTAGGCTGCGGTTTACTGGGTTTTTGTGTTCAGGTAGCACGTTGCCACGAATGAAGTAACCCATTAGCACAGGCACAAGCGTGATAGCCAAACCGGCTGCAGCGGCCATTGCATACGTCTTGGTAAACGCAAGTGGCGAGAACATCTTGCCCTCTTGCCCTTCTAGCGCGAACACAGGCACAAAACTCAAGGTAATGATAATCAGAGAGAAGAACAGCGGCGCGCCAACTTCTTCTGCTGCCTTACCAATCACTTGCCAACGGTTTTTGTCAGTGAGCGGAGTCCGTTCAATGTGTTTATGAACGTTCTCGATCATCACTATGGCACCATCCACCATGGCGCCAATCGCAATCGCGATCCCGCCAAGAGACATGATATTGGCGTTAATACCCTGCCAATGCATCACAATGAATGCACCTAAGATACCAACAGGCAGACTTAGAGCGATAACCAGCGATGAACGGATATGGAACAAGAACAGCGCACATACGACGGCGACCACGATGAACTCTTCAGCCAGCTTCTTCCAAAGGTTTTCAACGGCTGAATCAATCAAAGTAGAACGGTCATAAGTTGCGACAATCTCGACACCATCAGGTAAGCCAGCTTGCAGTTCAGCGAGCTTGGATTTCACCGAGTCGATCACTTCACTGGCATTTTCACCAAAGCGCATCACAATAACGCCGCCAACCGCTTCACCCTCACCATTGAGTTCCGAGATACCACGACGCATTTGTGGGCCAAGGTTAATGTCAGCAATGTCACCTAATAGCAGCGGAGTACCTTTGTCGGTCACTTTTAGCGGCAGAGATTGAATATCTTCGATGCTTGTCAGGTAACCGGTCGTGCGAACCATGTGTTCGGATTCCGCAATCTCAACAACAGACGCTCCTGTTTCTTGATTACCATCTTGGATTGCCTTGTTGACTTGCTGAAGCGTCAGGTCATATGCACGTAACTTGGCCGGATCAATCTGTACTTGATACTGCTTCACCATGCCACCAACGGTCGCCACTTCAGACACGCCTTCTACAGTTTGCAATTCATACTTCAAGAACCAATCTTGCAAACTACGAAGTTCCGCTAAGTCGTGCTGACCTGTTTTATCTTGCAACACGTAGCTGTAAACCCAGCCCACACCGGTTGCATCTGGCCCTAATGTTGGCTTAGCACTCGATGGCAAGTTAGGTGCAACTTGGCTTAAGTACTCCAACACTCGTGAACGCGCCCAGTACATATCGGTATCGTCATTGAAGATGATATAGACATAGGAATCACCAAAGAACGAGTAGCCACGAACTGTTTCAGCACCCGGTACAGCTAACATGGCGGTGCTCAATGGATAGGTCACCTGATCCTCGACCACTTGCGGCGCTTGCCCCGGATAACTGGTTTTGATAATTACCTGAACATCTGATAAATCTGGAATGGCATCGACCAGTGTATTTTTAACGCTGTATAAGCCGCCAAATACGATGGCTGCAGTAGCAACTAGCACTAAGAAGCGGTTGCTAATAGACCAGCGAATGATTGCATTGATCATAGTTCGCCCTCACCCGTGCTATTCGTCGGTTCGAGAGATTTGAGCACATAATCAGAACCTTGCTTCGCAACTAGAAACCGAATGGTTTGACCCTCGGCAAACTCAGATAAATCAAGGTCATCACTGGCTTGGAAATTCATTTCACCCGCTTTCCAATTCCACTCAGGGACTGGCTGATGTTTTACGGTGATCATGCCAAAATCTGCCATCAACATAGTGATGTCACCTGTTACCCAAACTTCGCCAGCGATCTTGTGTTTGTTGACCTTGTAATCAACAACCTCGTACTGCCCTGACTCTGTCTTTCTCATCTCAAAATCAATCGCCTTACCACGTTGCACGTCACTCATGTCCAAGCCTTCCGCAAAGGTAAAATTCATCACCATGCCCGGCCAATCCCATTCAGGAACAGGCTGATGGTTAATCGTCACCATGCGACTGCCTTGCATAACATCGGAAATTTCACCGTTTGCCCACACGGTTTCAGCTTCTTCCTCAACACCATTGATGCGTGACAGATCAGCAGATTGGCTCGATTCAGAATCCAACATGAAGTGCGCAGAAGTGACAATGTTTTCGCCTTGCTCTAGCCCTTGAAGCACCTCTGTTTTTTCGCCAGCTTCACGACCAACCTCAATACGAGCAGAGCGATACTTGCCAGAACCTTCTGACATCACCACTCGAGTCATACCACCGGAGTGAATCACCGAAGATCTTGGGATAGTAAGAACGGCTTCATCACTGATGGGTTTCAGCGCAATATTGGCAAACATATTTGGCTTAAGCTCGCCATGGGGATTGGAGAACTTCAAACGAACGCGCAAAGTTCGAGTTTTTGGGTCAAGGATTGGGTACACGTAATCGACATTACCCAACCACTCTTTGCCGGGAATGGCATCTAGCGTCATCACCGCATTGCTGCCTGACGAGATCCAATGCGCTTGGCGCTCAAACACCTCTGCATCAACCCATACTTCGCCTAATGGGCCAGCACTGATCACCGCTTGTGCAGGTGAAAGATAACCACCTTCTCGGATATTCAGGCTTGCGATGACACCATCGGCTGGCGCTTTGACTTCAATGGTTTGCGAGGCTTTGCCTTTGCGCGTAATAGCGCGGATTTGAGTCTTATCAACACCCAAGGTAATTAGGCGTTCAGTCGAGCCCTTGATCAAACCTTTACGACCCGTTTTATAAGCACTGATCAACTCTTCTTGTGCTTTAACAAGCTCTGGAGAATAGAGTGTGAAAAGCACATCACCTTTGTTTACCTTCTCACCCACTGAGTTGATGTAGAGCTTCTCAACCCAACCAGCTGCTCTTACGTTGGTTTGCCACAATGTACTTTCATCGAACGCCACATAACCCACGGTTTCAATCCGAGGAGACAGCGCTTCGAACTTAACTTTCGCTGTTTTGACACCCAGATTATTTTCTACCGACGAATCAATGAACACGGTACCGGGCTCATCTTTTGCTCCGCCGTTCACATCGTCAGCATACACAGGGATAAGATCCATCCCCATTGGTGACTGGCCCGGCTTATCACGCTGATAATTTGGGTCCATCGGAGCCACCCAATACAAAGGTTCATCCTTGGTTTGTTTACTTACTTCGGCATCTGTACTCGTTGCCATTGCTGACATGTCGTGTGCTGGATTAATTAGAAAATGGTTCACACCAAAACCCAATGCGCCACCGACCAATAAAGCGATTGTTGCTACTTTTACTGAACTCATTGTCTATTCCCTTATTGATTGGCTGTGTGTTTAGTTGCGCTTGAATTGAGTTGTGGTTGGTTTACTTGGTATTCAAAGCCACTGACTAACGCTGCCAGTTTGCTGTTAACGATGTTGAGATCGGTGATCAAACGTTGTTGCTCTAACTTAAGCGCCAGCTCATCGGTCGTTGCTAAAATGACATCGTTAAACTGAGCGGTATTGTTTTGATAGCCCCTCTCAACCGCGCTGATTCGCGCTGCGGTTTGAGGAAGCAAAGACGTTTGATAGCGATCTAATCGCTGGATCAGATTTGATCTGTCCACCAGCAATGCGTTCACTTGCGCGTTCATTTGAGAAAGTAAGGTGTCTTTTTGAGATTTAGCCGCACCAACTTGATACTGAGCAGCCGATAAGTTTTTATCTTGTCGGTTCCCTGTAAACAACGGGATGTCCACTGTCAGATAAGCACTCACCAGATCAGAAGCTGGTTCACCCGCCATGTTATTGGCTTGACGGTGTGCATACATCACTTCCACCCCAAACTGCGGGGTATAAGCTTGCTCGGCTAACTCAACCTGAGTTTGATTGGAGGAAATACTGACATCGGAGATCTTAACCAAAGGATGGTCAGTCAGTAGCTGGTAGTGCTTAGTTGAATCGATATTCGTCGCTAATTTGCTTTCCAACAACGACCAATCGATTTGGTTAGTTGCATTCAGTGTGCCCTGAGAATCAAGAACCTGAGAGCCTAGCCAATCAGAACCCAACCATTCAGAAAGCTGAGAGATTAGACGACGCTGAACCTGCTGGTTTGCCTGAAGTTTCTCATCAAGCTTGCTCACTTGGAGCTGAGCATTAAGCAGATCTTGCGCTTCACTTTTACCAATCGAGTAATTGGTTTGTACATAGTTTTCAAGCTCAACCAACAAACGACGATTTTGACGAATCACCGACTCAGCCTTTTGCTGATAACCTAACTCAAGCCAAAGCTGCGTCATGCTATTCGCAACCGTCAATTCTCTTGCTTGCACCTGCAAAGCTAAAGCATCAGCCTGCTGGCCTGCCTTTTTCTGTTGGAGGTTAAGCGTATCGCCACGCTCAAACTGCTGCATCAGCCCTACCGATATATTGGTCATCGGGTCTTCATCGAATTGAAAGCTATCGACAGGCAAACCGCCAAATCCAACTTTCAATTTCGGGTCCATTAAGGTCGAGCTGGCAATGCCCGTTTCTCGCATCGCTTGAGACTGAGCAAAGTACTGTTTGCGATTTCCATCTTCGCTTAACGCTATCTCAATCAGTGTATTGAGTTGCTGCGTCGAGCTTGCTTGGTCATGTGCTGAAATGTGTTGAGCATTTGAAGCTGACGCCGTGGTAGCCGCGAGCGTAGCACTTGAAAACAAGGCCATAGGCAAGGCAGCAGCAACCACTAAGCTCGTGTTCATGACAAACACAGAGGTTGTTGGTTTCATATTCACAATGAATGTCCATATCTAGCGCTAATTAGCGCATAAAAAAGAATGGCTTATCAGATTTATCTAACTGATATAGCTGTATTTTTAGATATAGATTTATGCGGAAGGTGGGCGTAGCAAAGATTGAGCGCGTGCGACTTTCTGGCCAATCGTGACCGATTGAAAACGAGCTAATGAAAAGGAAAGTTGATCAACGGCTTGAACAGCCTGAATTGGATAGGGACTTGCAGAACACATTGAGGCACAGCAATCGGCACTCGAACAATGGTTACCCATCATCGGACTGCCGTCTTCGCTCATTGAAGACATATCGAATTGAGCCATCAAAGCATGGGCACTCATGTTAGAGTCTTCAGCGTGTACTTCTTCACTCATCACATGACACCCTGCCATTGAATCATTAACCGAAGTATCGCTGTGGTAACAAGCCGACTTGCTCGACCCCATTTCCATCATCATTACTTCAGTCATCAAGGCTGAGGAGCTTGAGGCATAGCTAGACATCAACATCGCAATGATGCTGAAAACAATAATCCAAGTTTTTCGGAATGTGTTTGTCATAGCTTACCTTTGAATTTACAACGCAACTATAAACGTTCCCCTTAGGGTAAGGTCAATGCCATTGTGCCGATATTTACCTGACCGTTGAAAAAGTATTCATCCTCTCTTTCATCAAAATGAGATAATTCTTCGACTTTGCAGTTTTTTCTTTAAAAATTATCCAATTAGCTAGCGAAACCTCTATCTGTGTATTTTACTTAAGATAGTGCAACCACGATTCACGGATGATAAAAATGGCTAACAAAAAGAACGTCAAAGCAAACAAGAAAAATACAGAAATCAAAAATAAGAAAAGTAACGAGCTAGAACAAAAGAAACCAACACAAAAAAAGAAGCGCAGACTGCATTCACATCTAAAAGTGAATATCCCACTTTTTCAGTCACTCATGATGATTTTGCCATCATTGGCTAAACACGCTGCTGCAGAAAGTATAGACAATGCCAGCGACGCTGCAGATCAAGTAACCGCAAATAACGTGACCGAAAAAGATGTCACCGATGACCATAGCAAGGCAGACTCATCAGCGGTTGCTCTCCAAGAAGCTCAGACGAGTGACAGCGACGTAAACTCCACCTTAAATGCAAGTCATGCCCCCCATGGTTCGAGCTCTCACTTGGTTCCTTCTCATCATTTGTCGACGCTTTCTCACCCGCAAGTCCATTACATTCCTTCGGTATCGATGCCGACTATCTCCTCAGGAAGTAACGGTCAGCCGACTCATTCAAATGCGCCGACGACACCCGCTTTACCCGTCACCTTCATGCCAGAAGTCATAAAAGGTACGTACGGAGAGCTTCATGTTGATGCAAATGGTCAATACACATTCATATTGAATCCAAATTCTCCTCAATACATCCTGTTAAATCAGCACCAACCAGGTACTGACCATTTTGCGTTACATCTATCTAATGGCTCGAGCATCATTGTCCAGATACCAGTAACAGGTAAGCAAGACACGCCAAGTATTTCTGGAGACTTAACAGGTGTCGTAACAGAAGATCACAATATTGATTCACAAGGCTTGTTACATGCGAACGGCAAAATCGATGTCATAGACCCTGACCAAAATGAAAGTTCGGTTACACCGGAAGTTATCTCAGGTAAATATGGTTCATTAACTATCGATGCTGATGGACATTGGCAGTATCAAGTTGATAACTCGCTCTCTAATGTTCAAGCTTTAACCGCAGCCACTTCACTGCATGAAAGTTTCACAATTCACACCAAAGATGGCACACCGCAAACGATCGATATGACGATTGGCGGGAACGACGACAATGCCTTTATCACAGGTGTGGATGCAGGCACGTTAACTGAAGATTTAACGACACAAGTTCAAGGGCAGCTTTCGGTAACAGATTCAGATCTTGGAGAAGATCATTTTCAGGCATCACAAGTAACTAGCAATTTCGGTACGCTAAGCATCACTAAAGACGGTGCGTGGACATACAATTTAGACAACAATAACCCAGTAGTTCAAAGACTTGGCCAAGGTTCAACTGCGACAGACATCGTCACTGTTCACTCAGCTGATGGTACAGCGCATCAAGTTATGGTTACGATTAATGGCACCAACGACCATGCGGTAATCACGAGTAGTACAGCAAATTCACCAAGTTCGTTTTTCGCTATCGGGAAAAGTAATGGCTCAAGCCAAGTTACTGAAGATAAAGACCTAACGGTTTCGGGCCAACTCAACATCACCGATATCGACTCAAAAGAGGCGCATTTTTCTAATTCCGACCTCAAGGGGACACTGGGTACTTTACACCTTAAAGACAATGGCGATTGGAGCTATGACCTAGATAATAAAAAACCACAAGTTCAGGCTCTTGGTAAAGGTTCTTCGACAACAGATATCATAACCATCCATTCCGCCGACGGCACTCCTCATCAAATCACTATTACCGTTAACGGCACCAATGATAAAGCCGTGATAAGCGGAACCAGTGCCGGCGTGGTAACCGAAGAGTCCCAACTTCAGACCTCGGGCACACTTGCGGTAACGGATGTGGATACTGGCGAGGCACACTTCTCCAACACCGATATAGTAGGCTCGTTTGGTACGCTTCATCTGACTGATACTGGTTCTTGGACGTACGATCTTGATAATACAAATCCTAACGTTCAAGCATTGGGCAAAGGAGCAACCGCTACCGACACCATCACCGTTCATTCTGCTGATGGCACGCCGCATCAAGTGACTATCACAGTAAATGGCACTAATGACGCAGCTACTGTCAGCAGTGCGACCGTTGCCATCTATGAAACCGACAAAGCAGTCACGACTTCAGGAACATTAACCAGCACCGATGTCGATAATCCGGATAATGCGTTCACTCCAGATTCCATTACTGGCACCAACGGCAACCTCACCATTGGTGCTAATGGCCAATGGACCTTCACCGCCAACAGCGCGTTTAATCAACTAAACGTCGGCGATAAAGTCGAAGAGACCTTCACTGTATCGTCTATTGATGGCACACCTTCGACCATTAAAGTCACGATTAACGGCACTAATGACGCCGCTACTGTCAGCAGTGCGACCGTTGCTATCGATGAGACAGACAAAGTGGTAACGACATCAGGAACATTGACTAGTACCGATGTAGACAACCCAGACAACACGTTTGCGCCGGATTCTATTTCAGGCACAAATGGCGACCTCACCATTGATGCCAATGGTCACTGGGTGTTCACCGCGAGCAGCGCGTTTAACCAATTAAACGTCGGCGATAAAGTCGAAGAGACCTTCACTGTCTCGTCCATCGATGGCACACCTTCCACCATAAAAGTCACGATTAACGGTACTAACGACACCGCTACTGTCAGCAGTGCGACCGTCGCCATCGATGAGACTGACAAAGCGGTAACTACCTCAGGTACGCTAACCAGCACCGATGTCGATA
>NZ_CAWNBB010000046.1:119006-178134 GCF_963872585.1 Vibrio sp. 10N.222.47.A9
GTCTATTGATGGCACACCTTCCACCATAAAAGTGACGATTAACGGCACTAACGATGCCGCTACTGTCAGCAGCGCGACCATTGCCATCGATGAAACTGACAAAGCGGTAACAACCTCAGGCACGCTAACCAGTACCGATGTTGATAACCCAGACAATACGTTTACGCCGGATTCTATTGCAGGCACCAACGGCGACCTAACTGTTGACGCCAATGGTCATTGGGTCTTCACGGCCAATAGCGCGTTTAATCAACTGAACGTCGGCGATAAAGTCGAAGAAACCTTCACGGTGTCGTCCATCGATGGCACACCTTCGACCATTAAAGTCACGATTAACGGCACTAACGACGCCGCTACTGTCAGCAGTGCGACCGTCGCCATCGATGAAACCGACAAAGCGGTAACGACATCAGGTACGCTAACCAGTACTGACGTGGATAATACAGATAATACCTTCACGCCGGATTCCGTTGTTGGATCTAATGGTGACCTGACTATTGATGCCAATGGTCATTGGACGTTCACTGCGAACAGTGCGTTTAACCAATTGAATGTCGGCGACAAAGTCGAAGAAACCTTTACCGTCACTTCCGTTGATGGCACACCTTCGACCATTAAAGTCACGATCAATGGCACTAATGACGCTGCTACTGTCAGCAGCGCGACCATTGCCATCGATGAAACCGACAAAGCAGTAACGACATCAGGTACGCTAACCAGTACTGACGTGGATAACCCAGACAATACCTTCACGCCAGGTTCCATTGCAGGCACAAATGGCGACCTCACCATTGATGTCAATGGTCATTGGGCGTTCACCGCGAACAGTGCGTTTAATCAATTGAACGTTGGCGATAAAGTCGAAGAGACTTTCACTGTCTCTTCCATCGATAGTACACCGTCGACCATAAAAGTGACGATTAATGGCACCAATGATAAAGCTACTGTCAGCAGTGCGACCGTTGCCATCGATGAGACTGACAAAGCGGTAACAACCTCAGGCACCCTAACCAGTATCGACGTGGATAACCCAGATAACGCATTCACACCGGATTCGATTACTGGCACCAACGGCAACCTCACCATTGGTGCTAATGGCCAATGGACCTTCACCGCCAACAGCGCGTTTAATCAACTAAACGTTGGCGATAAGGTCGAAGAAACCTTCACGGTGTCGTCTGTTGATGGCACACCCTCGACCATCAAAGTGACGATTAATGGCACTAATGACGCAGCTACTGTCAGCAGTGCGACCGTTGCCATCGATGAAACCGATAAAGCGGTAACTACCTCAGGCACGCTAACCAGTACTGACGTGGATAACCCAGACAATACCTTCACGCCAGATTCCATTTCAGGCACAAATGGTGACCTCACCATTGATGCCAATGGTCATTGGGTGTTCACCGCGAGCAGCTCGTTTAATCAGTTAAACGTCGGCGATAAGGTCGAAGAGACCTTCACTGTATCGTCTATTGATGGCACTGCGTCAACGATCAAAGTGACAATTAATGGCACCAATGATAAAGCGACGGTCAGTACCGCAACTGTAAGTGTGGATGAAATCGACAAAGCAGTAACTACCTCAGGCACGTTAACCAGTACTGACGTGGATAATACAGATAATACGTTTACGCCAGATTCCATTGCAGGCACAAATGGCGACTTGACTATTGATGCCAATGGTCATTGGATCTTCACCTCTAACAGCGCATTTAATCAATTGAACGTCGGCGATAAAGTCGAAGAGACCTTTACTGTATCGTCTGTTGATGGCACACCTTCGACCATTAAAGTCACGATTAATGGTACCAATGATAAAGCGACGGTCAGTACCGCGACGGTCAGTGTGGATGAAACGGACAGCGCTATAACAACTTCTGGAACCCTCACCAGTACCGATGTAGACAACCCAGACAACACGTTTACGCCGGATTCTATTTCAGGCACCAATGGCGACCTTATTATTGATGCCAATGGTCATTGGGCCTTCACAGCTAACAGCGCATTTAATCAATTAAACATCGGCGATAAAGTCGAAGAAACCTTCACTGTATCGTCTGTTGATGGCACACCTTCGACCATAAAAGTGACGATCAATGGCACCAATGACCAAGCCACGGTCAGCAGTGCGACCGTCGCCATTGATGAGACTGACAAAGCGGTGACAACCTCAGGCACCCTAACCAGTATCGATGTTGATAACCCAGACAATACGTTTACGCCGGATTCTATTGCAGGCACCAACGGCGACCTAACTGTTGACGCCAATGGTCATTGGGTCTTCACGGCCAATAGCGCGTTTAATCAATTAAACGTTGGCGACAAAGTCGAAGAAACCTTTACCGTCTCTTCCGTTGATGGCACACCATCGACCATCAAAATCACTATTAATGGTACCAATGACAAAGCCGTGATAAGCGGAACAAGTGCCGGCGCGGTCACCGAAGAATCTCAACTTCAAACCTCTGGCTTACTGACTGTAACTGATGTTGATGCCGGTCAAGCACACTTCTCCAATACCGATATTGCTGGGACTTTAGGCACCTTACACCTCACTAATTCGGGGACATGGACTTACGACTTAGATAACACCAACCCAACCGCTCAAGCGCTAGGTAAAGGAACAACCGCTACCGATACCATTACTGTTCATTCTGCTGACGGCACACCACATCAAATTACTATTACGGTTAATGGCACTAACGACAAGGCCATCATTGGCGGGACAAACTCTGGGGCAGTAACTGAAGAATCTCAACATCAGACGTCAGGTACACTGACTGTCACTGACGTAGATACTGGTGAAGCACACTTCTCCAACACTGATATTGCAGGCACATTAGGCACTTTACATTTAACTGATAACGGCACTTGGACTTACGATTTAGATAATACGAATCCACAAGTTCAAGCCTTAGGTAAAGGCGCGACAGCGACTGATACTATTACTGTCAACTCAGCAGATGGTACGCCGCATCAAATTACCATTACGGTGAATGGGACTAATGATACGGCTGTAATTGGTGGGACTTCTGCAGGCGCAGTGACCGAAGAAACGCAGTTACAAACCTCAGGCTCGCTGACTATTACAGATACCGATACCGGTGAAGCACACTTCTCAAATACAGATATTAAAGGCTCGCTTGGGACATTGCATTTAACCGATGCTGGGCAGTGGACTTACGATTTAGATAACACAAACCCAACGGTGCAAGCCCTAGGTAAAGGCGCTGCAACAACCGATACCATTACAGTTACTTCAGCAGATGGTACAACTCACCAAGTGACCATTGCCGTTAATGGAACTAATGACAAGGCTGTTATTACTGGTACAAATACGGGAGCAGTTACCGAAGATCAAGATTTAACAAATCAGTTGAATGTTCACCCAAACTACATGCTTACACAAGGCAAGCTATTCATTACCGATGTAGATACGAATGAAGCTACATTTCCGATGCAATCTGGCATTGTTGGCGACCACGGGATCGGCTCATTTACACTTATACCAAGTGGCATTTGGCTATTTTCCGCAGATTCAAAACAAGCGGCTGTTCAGGCTTTAGGTGTTGGTGAAACTTTAACAGAGTCGACAACAATAACCTCGGTTGATGGCACACAGAAAACTATTTTGGTAACCATCAATGGTACCAATGATGCACCTGTTATCACCCCTGTTGCGACGCAAACGGTAACCGAGGATGGCAGTAAAACCATTACCTTCCATGCAACGGATATTGATACGACGGATACGTTGACCCCGAGTGTGTCAGCGACACACGGTAGTGCCTCGCTGAATGCGCAAGGTGAAATCGTGTTTACGCCTGATGCTAATTACAATGGTCCTGCTACAGTTGTTCTTTCAGTGACTGATGGGCATACGACAACCAGTCAAACTATCAATGTTGATGTAACACCGGCAAACGATGCGCCTGTTATTAATTCGATTGTGCCAGTGAACGCCACTGAAGATGGTGCAGTAGTCACAGGTCAACTCACCTCAACGGATATTGATGCGGGTGATACTGCAACCTTCACAACCACATCAACACAGGGTGGATTTACACTCAATGCAGATGGTAGCTACAACCTAGACCCAACAGATGCAAGCTTCCAACACCTTAAAGCAGGTGAGATAAGCACGTTCACTATCCCTGTTACCGTGACCGATTCTGCAGGTGCAACAGATACTAAAGATTTAGTGATTACGGTGACGGGCACGAATGATACGCCGGTCATTAGTGGTGTCGATACGGGGGCATTAAAAGAAGATGTGAGCGCTAATCCTCAGAGTAATGAACTGACTGCGACAGGTAAGTTAGATATTGTCGATATAGATACAGGTGAAGGTAGCTTTGTATCCCATGGATTTAACAAAACGGCCCTACAAGGTCATTATGGTAAATTGGAGATCAGTCAAGATGGGAGCTGGAGTTACTCTGCCGATAATTCTCAAACAGCGATTCAATCCTTAGGCGAAGGTGAGCAGTTAACAGATACAATTAAAGTGACTTCGAAAGACGGTACAACGCATGATGTCGTGGTAACCATCAATGGCACTAATGATAAAGCCGTGATTGGTGGATCTAATACTGGCGCAGTAACAGAAGAATCTCAACTTCAGACCTCAGGCACACTGACTGTCACCGATGTCGATACAGGCGAAGCACACTTTGCGAATACTGATATCCAGGGCTCCTTAGGTACATTACATCTAACAGATAATGGCGCTTGGACGTACGACTTAGATAACACTAACCCAGCAGTTCAAGCGTTAAGTAATGGCGCAACCGCTACTGATACCATTACCGTTCATTCAGCCGATGGCACACCTCATCAAGTCACCATTACAGTGAACGGCACTAATGATAACGCTGTGGTCGGTGGAGTAGATACTGCAAGTGTCACTGAGAAAGCGGCTGGAGATAATATGTCGCCAGATCATGCTCAACCAGGTATGGCGACACTTCGAGTTAGTACACTCAACGCTAATGGACATTTATCTGTGGTTGATCCTGACTCTGGTCAGTCTGGCTTTGCTGATAATAATGTGGGGTATAATTATCACGGTACATATGGTGACTTAATATTAAATCCAAATGGCGATTGGAATTACTATGCCGATGCAGGAAGCCTCACTCAGATTGGTGGAAGGCCCACGACCAGAGGCTCCGCTATCGATAAATTAGGTGAGGGTGAAACACTCACAGACACTATCACCGTTCACACAAAAGATGGAACACCACATAATATAGTCATCACTATCAATGGTAGTAACGACAGGCCTTATTGCTCTTCAGAAGTACAACTCAACGCAGGTACTGAAGATACGAGACAAACCATTACAGCTGCACAACTGTTACAAAATTCAATAGATGTCGATAAAAATGACTCTGGACTGCTTACAGTAGCAAACCTTCATCCAGATCACGGCTCGATTTTAGATAACCAAAATGGTACATACACTTTCACACCAGAAAAAGACTATAACGGTAAAGTTCATTTCACCTATGATGTCAAAGATGCACATGGCGGTGTCACTCATACTGGAGCTACCAGCAGTTTAAGTGCAGTTGCTGATAAAGCGGTTATAAGCGGTAGTGATACCGGAACGATTATTGAAGATCATAATGTGGGTCACAGTTCATTACAGCCTGTCGTTGCATCGGGTTTGCTGAGTGTGACAGATCCTGATGCAGGGCAAGACCATTTTCAGGTCAATTTGTTATTAGGAGAACAGGCGATTTACGATCCCTTTGGTGGTTTTTTACGCATTACACCAAGTGGCGCTTGGGGATATGAAGTAGCCAATAGTCGCTTGCAATCATTAGCTGAAGGTGAAGTAGAAAAAGTTGTATATCGTGTTTACTCTGCAGACCACACTGCCCACGATATAACAATAACGGTGACAGGCACCAATGATAAGCCAACCATCACTGCGACGACACTGGCACATGGCACTGAAGATACACACTACCAAATACAAGCCAGTCAGTTTGGATTCAGTGATATCGACACAGGCGATACGTTACATTCCATAGCAATCACAGATCTACCATCAGCAACACAAGGTAAGTTTGTGCTTGATGGACACGATGTTACAACGGGACAACACATCCCTACAGCTGACATCAGTAAGCTTCAGTTCGTTCCTGCGCAAGATTTTAATGGCGATGTTCAGTTTAAATATACTGTTAACGATGGGCATACCGACTCTGCAGAGGCTACCAACACACTTCATATTGATGCGGTGGGAGATAAAGCCGTTATATCAGGTGTGGATACTGGCGATGTTTATGAAAACAGAAACCCTGATATGTCGCCAGACTTTGCCCAGTCAGGTATGGCGCATTTAACTAATAGTATGATTCATGTTGAGGGGCAACTAACAATCATCGATCCAGATACCGGCGAGAATAGTTTTGATTCTAAAGGTATTGGTTATACCTATCATGGAAAATATGGCCATTTGATTCTTAATACAGATGGTAAATGGTTTTATGGTGTTGCGACCGGCACTGCTGATGTAAATGGTGGATTAACAACAAATGTAGGATCGACGATTGATCAACTTGGTGCAAATGAGACACTCACTGATACGATAACGATACAAAGTAAAGACGGTACTACTCATGATATTGTTATCACCATTCATGGCGACAACGACCGTCCATACTGCTCTTCAGAAGTGCAGCTCAACAGCGGTAAAGAAGACCTCGCGCAAACCATCACGGCCACCGAACTCTTAGCAAACACTATAGACGTGGATAGCAACGACCTAGGCAAACTCACCGTTGCGAATCTTCACGCTGATCATGGTTCTATTCTAGATAATCAAGACGGAACATACACTTTTACCCCAACCAAAGACTATAACGGTCAGATTCATTTTAGCTATGATGTGACAGATGCGCATGGCGGAACGACTCATACAGGGGCGTCTACCACACTCACCGCTACCCCAGACGGCGCCATCATTTCAGAAGTGACAACTGACCACGTCACTGAAGATGGTTCACACAGCAGCCACAATGCAGGGGTTACAACTGAGCTCGCGAATGGAAGACTACAAGTTGTGGATCCAGATAGCGGGGAGAATAAATTCCAATACAGCCAGTTTGGTGAATCAGCAGTTCACGATCCGTTTGGTGGCATGTTACGTATTGATAGCATGGGCAATTGGGGGTACAGCGTTAATAATGCCAATTTGCAACACCTTGCTCAAGGGCAAACTGAAACCGTTATCTACCGTGTTCATAGTTATGATGGAACGGCATACGAGTTGCACATAGACGTTGTAGGCACCAATGATGCGCCAACCGTTACCCAAGTTGCGCTAAGTAACGGCACTGAAGACACGCATTATCAAATGCAAGCGAGTCAGTTTGGATTTACGGATGTTGATAGTGGCGATACGCTACATTCAGTTGCAATCACAGATCTACCACCAGTAACACAAGGTAAATTTGTGCTTGATGGACACGATGTTACAGCGGGGCAACACATCCCTACAGCTGACATCAGTAAACTTCAGTTCGTTCCTGCGCAAGATTTTAATGGCGATGTTCAGTTTAAATATACTGTTAACGATGGGCATGATGACTCACAAGAGGCTACTAACACTCTTCATATTGATGCGGTAGGTGACACAGCAGTAATCACTGGAACGACAACTGGCGATGTCGATGAAGGGCATGGTACCTATCATGATCGGTCACCAAACTACGCACAGCTTGGGATGGCTAAATTAACCAATGACCCTTTATATACTGATGGCAAGTTAGAGATTATTGACCCAGACGCTGGCGAAGCACAATTTGATACAAAAGGCATAGGCTACTCCTACCATGGCACTTATGGTCAATTAATACTAAATGCCGATGGTAATTGGCATTATAAGGTTACCGTTGGTAGTAACCAACAAAACGTAGCCACAAAGATCGATCAATTAGGCGATGGGCAAGAATTAACAGATACGATTACCATTTATTCTAAAGATGGTACTGCGCAAGACATAGTCATTACCATTCATGGTGATAATGATAGACCTTATATCAGTTCTGAAGTAACACTTTCCACAGGCACAGAAGATACAGCTCTTACTTTCACCATAGCTGATTTATTAGCCAATACTGTCGACGTGGATGCCAATGACGCAGGTAAGCTTTCCATTGAGAATCTGTTAGTCGATCACGGCTCTGTAGTCGATAACAAAGACGGCACCTACACTTTTACTCCAACCAAAGACTATAACGGCCAAGTTCATTTTAGCTATGACGTGACAGATGCGCATGGCGGAACGACTCATACAGGAGCAATCACAACCCTTGCAGCAGTTAATGATGCCGCCACATTTACCGGTGACTCAGGCAGCATAGGAGAAGATACAAACATTCACCACAACGCGCATATCACGGGGTCAGCAACTATTCCAGATGCCCTTTCTTGCCATGGGCACCTGATTGTTTCTGACGCTGATGGTCATGGCGAAGCTGCATTAGATCTTAAGGGGCAACCGAAAATATCTCTGGATGGAACCTATGGTCATTTCGACATCACTAGTACTGGGACATGGGTTTATAAAGCAGACAACAAGAGTACGTCGATTCAAGACTTAGACAATGGACAAACACTCACAGATAGCATTGAAGTCACATCAAAAGACGGTACCAAGCATTCAATTACCGTCACTATTAACGGGACTACTGACGCTCCTACTCTACACAGCCTCAGTGATTCTGGTGTTCAACATAGTGGTCCAGTTGAAGGGAATCTACTTACTGGCTCTGGGATGGATCAAGGATTGAGTGGTGCAGCAACAGACACCGATTCCAACGCACATCTGGTGTTGCAAGATATTCAAATAAAGGACCCCGTGTCAGGCTATGTCGCAGTAAGGCCTGGGCAACCACATACTATGGCCGGTATCGGTACACTCGCGATCGAAGCGAATGGTCATTATACCTTCACCCCGGAAGCTGGCTTTACAGGTAAAGTGCCAAGTATGGTTTATCGTGTCGGTGATGATGGGGGTAACCCAATAGGAGATTCTTCTCAAAACTCTCTCTCTATTGAAGTCACCCCTCCTCTACAACATGCGCCAACGGTGACAGGGCAAACCGTTTCTACAAATGAAGACATCACCAGAACCTTTACGACCAGTGAATTTGGTTACAGTGATCAAGATGGCGATGCGTTACAGTTCGTGACTATTAGCAGCATACCGAGTCATGGATTATTACTTCTAAACGGTAACGCCGTAACCGCCAACCAGCAAATCAGCAAGGCTGACTTAGACGCAGGCCATTTAACTTTCACGCCGAACAATAATGAAAACGGCGCCAACTATGCGCAATTTACATTTACTGCGAATGATGGCCATAAAAATTCGGCAGGCGCAACGATGGTAGTGGATGTCAATGCAGTCAATGATGCACCTATCGTTGGATCGAGTTTTATTAGTTCTTTAGAAGATAAACCTCATGCGTTCACCACCGCAGACTTTAAATATTCTGATATTGATGGAGATGCGTTAAACCACATCACGATTACCAATGTCGCCCATGGCGTGTTATCGCTGAATGGCACCACAGTGAATGTTGGTGATGACGTCAGCGCCTCCGACGTTTCATCACTCATCTTCACCCCAACTCACAACTACTTTAGTTCTGGTGTCAGCGGATTAGGAGGGGTGCAATTTACCGCAAACGATGGTCATCTTGATTCAAAAGAAGGGTCAATACTCATTAATATAGCGAGTGTCGCTGACCCTGCAACATTCAGTGGAGACTCCACAGGAGTGGCAAAAGAAGACATAACACTTCAAGCTTCAGGTACGTTGACGGCGAGTGACCCTGATGGAACAGCAGGGTTTACCGCGGTACAGGGTGGAGCTGGAATAGCCGGAAGCAAAGGCTATGGGCACGCTCATATCGATGTAAATGGTCACTGGACTTACGATCTTGACAACAACCATCCTATAGTTCAACAGCTTGGCGAAGGTCAGACAGACACTGAAACCATCACGGTTCAATCTGCAGATGGCACGCACCATGATATCGTGGTCACTATTACGGGAACCAACGACCTACCGACAGTTTCAGAGAAGCCACAAACAAGTCATGTTGTCGGCCAACACTCGGTCGATGAAGATTCAGGTCTTAACCCTGCGGGCCAACTGATCATCAATGATGTCGATGGTGATACCACCACCATAGCTCTAGATCCAGCTCACAGCGCCGCGTATGGCCATGTTGTTTTTGATTCGCATAGTGGCACTTGGGTTTATCACTTAGATAACAACAACCCCTCTGTAAATGCCCTTAACGATAACGACACGCTGCAAGACAAGTTCACTTTGCTTGTTGATGACGGGCACGGCCAAAAAGTACCACAAGAAATTACGATGACCATCAATGGCCATACCGATGCGATACCTCACGCAACATTACTTAACCCACCAAAAATATCAGGAGGTGCCGGACATCAAGATCTCCATGCAACCCTTGGTATACCACCCATTATTCATCAAGGCACACCAAGCTTGCTCACTGGTTGGGGGATTTCTGATGGGCATGGCCATTCCCTGTCTCACCTACAAGGCCAATTTGGAACGCTGAATGTGAATCCTGCAACTGGTGAACTCCATTATGACTATGCTCCGAGTTCTGGTGTCATCAAAACACATAGCGGGGGAAACTATGGTGGTACTGATGAAACTGACACATTTGTGCTAACACTCGGTGGCTCTCAAAACTCCCATGTTGAAGTTCATCTACATTTACACTCTCAATCGGTACACGGTCACAGTGGTCATCATATCGATCAAACAACCCTGACAGGAATGGATTTATCACCAATTTCGACTGCTCACCCTGCTCCCCCACCACCGCCTCCTGTTCAACATGACGAGCCAGACATGGCTTCGCAAGCCGACTTTACGGTCACACTAAGCGATGATAGCAATCTAGATTTAACCCAGCAGACCCATCAAGAACCCGATCAGAAAAGCAGTCACCATGGTGCAGCCGCTTATCTGGATGCATTGGGCATTAAACCCGATGCGACATCGACAACGGTTCACGATCAACCTGCGGATATGGATATCGTACTTGCACAAGTCGACCAACCAGATGCAGCAACACATGACCAAGCGCACTTGGATATGTCAGACGCGCTGGAACACCATGATGCAAACATCAACCATAACCAAGATGATGAGCACCACCACCACAACGATATCGATGGGTTACCGGACATAGATCCTAACTCATGACTTCAAGTGTAAGGTGCCTAATGCCTAGTGCTTAGTGCTTAGTGCTTAGTGCTAGTAACTTACCGCTTAAACTCTAGGCAAGCACAATCGGGAGCATTAATTGCTCCCGATTGTTTCTCTCTAAAGAACATACAAACTTGAAAAAACGACAATCAAAAAGGGAGCACATGATGTGCTCCCTTTTTATTATTTGCTGTTGTTATTCGTATACTCTCATCGACTAGTTAACGTAGCTACCTTTCACCAAATGCGACGCTCACGTTCGTGTAAATTGGCTTCCACAGGTATTGGAAAACGGACTTCTCACCGGTTGTAATATCTACCTCGCCCGTCATACCTGGCAAGATAGAAAAGCTCTCCGGATTATCACGGAAATAGGGAACATCCACCGAGACGACTACTTCATAATAGATTTCACCGCGTTCACTTTGACTTGTGGTCGGTGAAATACTCTCCACCGCCCCTTTTAGCGCCCCAAAGCGGCTGTAATCAAACGCATCAATCTTGATACGAGTCGGCTGCCCTACACTCACAAAACCAATATCTCTTGGCGACAAACGAGCTTTAAAGTCGGCTTTCCCACCAACAGGAACAATTTCAACCACTGTCCCACCCGGCTGAATAACACCTCCGTTCTGTGTACTTGGCAGGCTTTGCACCAAACCTTGTAGCGGCGACACCAACATGGTGTTGGTCAATTTAGCTTGGCTTGAACGAACTCTAGCATTCAATGCTGATAAGTCAGATACGGCTTTAGAACGATCATCGCTCACTTTAGCTTTCGCTTCCGCCAGAAGCTGTATGATTTTTTGGTCATTACTGTCAGCTTGTCTAATCAATACCGACTTCTTACCACGAGCTTCTTCGATTTTCTGTTCGATACTGGCCAATTTTTGTCGCATTTCAAGCACACGTAAACGTGAAATGTTACCCGCTTTGTAACCCTTCTCCAGTATGTTCAACTCTTGCTTAGTCGCATTTAACTCTTTCTCATAACTCGGCAAGGCCTTTTCTACGCTACGAAGCTGCTCTGCAATTTGCTCGCTCTCTTTCTCAAGCACCACACGCTTTTGGAAGTAGAGGGCTTTTTGCGCGTTCAGCTGCGCTTTTTGTTGGCTGACGATCTCTGGGTAATCGACCTCAAACTCAGCAAGGTTAGGCTCACGCTGCTCAAGCAGCGCATTCATACGTTCCACACTGGCTAGAAGCGTCACTTGTTGGGACTTTAGCTCTTCAAGGGCGGTACGCTGGAAAGTGGCATCAAACTCAACAAGCGGCTGGCCTTTCTCAACCAACTGCCCTTCTTTAACGAGAATTTGCTTTAACTTACCGCCAATCGCACTTTGTAATACTTGCTTCTCGCCTTCTGGAATCACAGCACCTTTGGCTTTGGCGATTTCATCAACTTGAGTGACTACAGACCAAGTGGCAAAAGCAATAACACATAAGGCAACCGACCATGTGGCCAGTGCCAATGTACGAGCCGTATTTTGTGATTCAACAAGTTCACCGTAGCGCTTGCCCTTCTCGATAGATTGTTTAGTCATTAGCGACTCCTTGCTTAGACTTTGATTGTTCTTGTTGGGCTGCATTTTGTTGAGCAGACGCCTCTTGAGTTGACGGCTGTAGCACTTGAGATAACGGTTGCTCAGATAACTGCGGTTCTTGAGAAACTTGAGGCTCTGAAGGCTGTTCCTGCTTCGAAGACTGCTCCGGCTCTACTGGGCCTGCATAAACTACAGCTCCTTCATTTAACACCACCACTTTATCGGCAAGCTTGATTAAATCCGGATCGTGGGACGTGTAGATCACCGTTGCTTTTCCTTTTTTCGACTGCACAAACTCACCAAATATACGTTTAGCATTTGGGTGAGCATCAGGCACAGGATTATCCATTAAGAACATTGGGTAGTCATAAACCAGCGCTTTTGCATCAATGAGGATCTGCGCGACGCTGCCAGACAACATGTCAAAAAGGCTGTCCGGTTGAATACTACTGATGGAGGTGTCTAGCCCACCTGACAATGTCTCGAACCAACGCTTTCCGCCGACCATTTCAATTGCAGAGATCATTTTCTGATCTTCGACTTTGTGACCGTCGTTTAGCCACTCTCGAATACTCAGCGTAAGCAAATCAGGATATGCGGCTCGAATGAAACACCAGTGGCGATAAAGCTGCGGATCGTATTGAACGAGGTTAACGCCTTCAAGCTCAACCATGCCGTTTTGGATAGGCTGCAAGCCAGACAGCACTTCAATTAATGTTGATTTACCGCTCCCAGAAGGGCCGGTAATCGCGACAATTTCACCGGCTTCAATATCAAAACTCACACCATTCAAGGCAGGGCGACTCTGTTTGGGATAGCGCAGTGTCACTTGGTCTAATTTCAAGTTAGGCGCTACCACAGGTAACGGGTGATGCTGGTAACTGAATTCACGCTCAGACGGCTGAGACAAAATACGGTTCACTTGCAGCTTGGATTGATTAAAGCTATTAAAACGCATCGCGCTGTTTGCCAACACCTGAGCTGGGCCAGTCACCTTAGATATCAACATCATTGAAGCAATCAAACCACCGGGCGTCATCACTTGTTCAAAAATAAGTCCTATTCCTAACCCCATCACGGCGAGTGTCGACCCCACACCAATGAAATAGTAAATCGAGGTGTACCGGCTCTGGAGAACCGATTGATTAAAGGTCACTGTTGAAGCAAGAAGATTGGCCTTTTTGAAACGTTGAATCCAGTGCTCTGAGAATCCAGCACTGCGAATAAAGGCAAGCTTGGATGACAGCTCATTAGTCATGTTTTGACGATTCGTACCTGCCACTGTCGATTGCATAGAGCGCTTGCTGCTAGAGCGTATCGAGCGTTTTGCTAGCAAGTAATAAAGGATTAAAGAGACGACTGGAACCAGTACCAACCATCCGCCTAAAACACCTATCGCAAGTACAAAAATAAGAATGAATGGTAGGTCAAACAGCGCATTTCCTAATGGCCCCGATAGCACACCTGAAATACGCTCCGACAGCATCACTTGGTTTTGCTGACTAGAAGAAGCTGTTTGCTGATTTTGAGCATAGCTATTACGAAGCAGACGCTGCACGAGGGATTGAGAAATCTCACGACTTACTCGGTTGGAAACTGAAGCAAACACTCGGCTACGTAATGTTCTCAACCAACCCATCATCACAAACAACAACGCCGCGCCAATGGCGATACCTTGCAACTCATGCCCTGCGTCACCGCCAATCACATGGTCATAAATCGACATCGTGATGAAGGGAACAGCAAGCGCAAATAAGTTAGTGATAAAGCTGACCAACAACAATTTAGGAATGATGGGACGAAACGCATGTAACCTTTCGCCAACCCAATCAGGAGAGGCCTTCTCTAATGGTGGCCCTTCGATAACAATACAAAACTGAGGGACATCGGTGATGTCGTCATTGGCATTAAAGGCAACAAATTGCTTGGATTCTAAATGACCAGAGACCAGCTCATGTTCACCAAGTACCAGTAAGACCAATTTATGTTCACCAACTTCATCTAGGTTGGCAACCAAGCGATAAGGCAGTGCAAGCCTGTCGAACAAGGCAAACATATCGTCGATTGATTCAATGCCATTTTCATCGACCCATTGATGTGCGAACAACTGGATATTAGCATTAACTTCCAATTGCTTAAGAACGGAAAGGCTCTCGGTTTCTAAATGGTTCATCACCTCTTGTCGAGCGCTGGTATCTGCACAGTTGTTCATACCTGAAGGGTTACCAATATCTAAACGATTCATACGACGGCCTCCTGATTGCTCTCGCTGTCGACCGTAATAGCTCGACTTTCCACTGTAATGATTCGATTAGCAAATTCGCGAAGCTTCGAATGGTAGCTCACCATCAGTATCGTGCGTCCTGCCGTTACTTCTTCTTCCAACACCTTAGCTAGATTCCCAAGGGCGTCTAAATCAAGTGAAGAATCCGGCCTTTCCAACATGATTATGGGTTTATCACTTGCCAATTGAGCCGCGATATTGAGCATTTTCACGTTACCCATACTCAACAAAGAAGCACTCGTATGGCCAATTTGTGTCTCGAGCCCATCGGGTAATCGAGTAATCTCTTTGGTTAAACCCAAACGCTTTGCATAGTCACTGGCGCTTTGCGTTTTCTCAGGGTCAAAGCCACACAAGTTGTCGAGAATAGTACCCGACACCAACTGCCCTTTAACGCCACAGTAGGCCACAATATTGGTTACGGATGCGATTGAAACTGCAGCTCCGTTAATGAAGCACTCACCCGCTTTTAGATCATCAATACCTGCAATCGACGACAATAAATGACTGTTGGTGTGGCGATCTTCACTCTCTAACAATACCAACTCACCTTTATTCAGTGTCACATCTGCATGAGAGAGTTCACCATACCTTTCAACGGTCGCTTGCTTGATTTCCAACGTATCAAAGTCAGATAAGTGGTTCTCAGCATGCTCAGAATCTGAAGATTCCGATAGTGATAAGTCACTCAATTTTTCTATTGCCTGATTGGCACTGTGTATTGAATTAAGCTTGATTCTAACCCCAACCAGAGCACTCAAAGGCGCAACCGCTCTGCCAGATAAGATAGAACATGCTGCCAAGCCACCAGTAGTTAACTGACCATCCAACACCCATAAGCTGCCAGTGATCACGAGTAAAACTGACGTGGCTAATGCAGCAAGCTGAATACATTCTTGGGCGAAGGCGTTCTGTTCTTCTTCTCTCGCTTTAGACTGAGAGCGAACATTATTGAGGGATTTAAACTGATTGAAGATTCGAGACTCAACAGCCTGGCGTTTGATTCCCTGAATGGTTTGGCTCAGTAAAATCAAGAACGCTTTTCGCTCCTGCTCATCTTGGGAAGCTTCTTCACTTAAGCTTTTAACGCGAATAGAAGATAACCAAACGATTCCGAGAGTAATCAGCCAAACTGCCAAAGGTATCGCCACCAGCTCACCGCCGATGTAAGCCACCAAGCCCAAGAAGATCAAGGCAAAAGGCAAATCAATAAAGCCTGCAATCACACCACCGGAATACCAATCTTTGACTTTGGATACAGAACCAAGCCCCTCTTCCACGCCGCCAACACCAATTTGGCGGAGATGGCCTGATGAAGCCGTTGTTACTCTTTCAACCAAGGTTTGATAGGTCGCTTTCTCGGTATTGCTGGCCGCGGCTGACAAAAGCCAAGTACGCACAAACCGGATCAATGCTTCCATGGCAACAGCCAACGCTGCACCCGCCAACAACAAAGTGGCAGTACCGTAACTTTGGTTAGGTAAAATACGATCGTAAATTTGTAAAACCGTTAACGGAACGGCGAGAGAGAGAAGATTTATGAGTAAAGAAGGCAGTAGGACTTTCCCCACCACCCCTTTGTTTTTCATTGAACTTGCGGGCATACACAATCCTTATCCATGCTTATGAAATAAGATTGGTACACCATATTGAGTATTGCAAGGTAACGGACTGATTTAACGTGTTTTTCAATATAAATATGACACAGATCTTTCTATACAAATCTGTGGCTATACCTGTACCTTAAAAACGCTCGTTACAAGCGCTCCTTACAAACAATTGTCGTAATCCGTTATCGCCTGCTTTAACTTTGAAAAGTCTGAGTTACATAAATACGGTTTCAGCGCTTCAAATTTATCTGAGGGCCACTCGTATATTTTGAATGACATGAGTTCGTCAATAACGGACTCACCAAAGCGGTATTTGACGACTTTAGCTGGAGAACCACCGACAATGCTGTATGGAGCGACGTCTTTAGTCACCACACTATTCGCTGCAACCACAGCGCCTTCGCCAATCGTCACACCGGGCATCACCATCGCTCTCATGCCTAACCACACCCCATCTTCAATGTGAGTGTCACCTTTGCCAATGTAGGCATCGTCGATGACATCCATAAATGGATACAGCGAAAACCAATCAACTCTGTGGGTATGGTTGCCACCCATCAAAATCACGACCTCTGCACCAATACAGACATAATCACCGATATAGAGTTCGTCGATTTCCCATCGAGGCTCCCACTGGCGGCTGACTTCGTCGCCGTGTAAATAACGCACTACAGATTGCTCGAACCCATTATCCCAGCAATCGCTGTAATAACTGTGTTGGCCTTTTACGTGAATATTGGGGTTGGTTACGACTTCATGCAGCAACTCGAATTTGGACCAATGCTTCTTTTGCATTTTTACCTCTGAATGATCTATTTAGTTTTATTCGTTAACTATCAAAATGTTCGACGATGCAAATCCAAGGTGCACAAACTAACGCCCTATAAACACAGGGTTCACTGGGATGAATAGTGAGTATCACGCTTAAATCATAGCAATGTCGCTAAAACTAAAGAGACGTCAGTGGATTCGAGGTTGCTTAAGAAGAGGAAGTAGTTTCAAAGTTTGCTCAGTTTTTATTGATAACTTGGTTGGATAATTTACAGGCGTAGTGTATCTGTTTAGTCGCACCAATTTGACAGGAAGATGTGATTAATAAGGTTTCAAATTTCGTTTCGTGGAATACGGAATGAACAAGAGCCTGCGCGATTACACAGGCTCAAACTTAGACTCTGCTATAAACTTCGGAGCTCGCTTGGAGCTAGGATCAGCGACTACATGCGAGCAAGCTGTGCTTTTCTGTCTTTATTCACCACGCAAAAATTACCGCGCTTAGTACGACATTTAGAGCATCGTTCGCATTCAACAGGGCTTCTATCCCCTTCCTTCCAACGCTTAACTAAATGGGGTTCAGAAAGCAGCGGTCTTGAAAGCGCGAAGTACTTAATGCCCGTGTTGTTTGCAATCGCTTCGATAGCATCAAAATCCGTTAGGCCACCTACCGTGATCACTGGGATGTTAACGTCTTGGCTGATCGCGTGACCATACTCATGGAAGTAGCCTTCAGCTTGAATGGTAAAACCATCGTGCGACTCGCCAATCATAGTGTCTGCTTTACCATGAATATTACCTGACACGACAATGCCATCCACGCCCACTTGTTCAAGCTTTTTACACACAATACGTGTTTCCTCAAAGGTGACGCCACCTTCAAAAAACTCCGAAGCTGTAAGCTTAACTAAGATAGGGAAATCATCACCCACCAGCTTGCGCGTCGCGGTATAGATCTCTAACAAGAATCTCATGCGGTTTTCTAAGCTACCGCCGTATTCATCTTCACGTAGGTTGTAATAAGGGCTTAAGAACTGGTTAATCAGGTAAGTGTGAGCGGCATGAATTTCAACGCCATCAAAACCTGATTTTTGTGCTCTCAAAGACGCTTGAGCAAAGGCGTCAACAATGTAGTCGATCTCGTCTTTGGTCATCGCTTTGCCTAGAGTTTGAGTTCCTTTCTCTGGAACCTCACTTGGTGCGTAGATCACTCGTTCGCCAAGATCATGCGTGGTTTTGGTGCCACCATAAGCCAATTGCATCACGATTTTAGAGTCGTTGTCGTGAACAAGTTGAGTCAGCTTTTTGTACTCTTCAATGAATGAGTCGTTATACATCCCCATCATGCCCGCATTCGGCTTTTCTTCTTCAACGATGTTCGCGTAACCCGTCACGATCAGGCCGACTTCACCTTGAGCCAACTCTTCGTAGATAGCGTACAGTTTATCTGTCATATGCCCATCTTCGGTGGCCATATTTTCCCACGTTGCACTTCTCATAAAGCGGTTCTTTAGTGTCATCTTGCCAATGTGGGTTTCTGTAAACAAAGTGCTCAAGTGTCTTCCTCTCAAAATCGTATTGCGCGAGTTACCCATTAAGCATGGGCACTGATTCAGGCGGATACTACAGAGAATAAACTAGGGAAAACTTAATCTAGATTAAGAGAGCGCCACTCTCATCTGAGAAAAAGTCAGAAAGAGACAGCAAAAGATCAGAAAGGCAGGAATTAGAGAAAACAAAGGAAGCAAACAAAAGCCGCTTAGTTTAGCTAAACGACTTCAGGGATTTATAAGCTTTATAGATTTATAGCTTGAAGGCTTTACTAAAAATCAGACTTAACAGCGTTATCCATATTGAACCGTAGGATCAACACACTGATAGATCTGCCCAATGCTCGCTTCATTGGTTAACAAGGCTTCAATAAGGCGCGCCACTTCTTGTCTGTAAATCACACCATGAACTTCGACTTGCTGGGACAGCTCACCGTTGCCAGTCTCCTCGCCGTCTAACAAGCCACCCGGACGTAAGATGGTGTAATCCAGAGAACTCGAGGTTAGCCAAGCTTCGGCCAACGACTTTTCACGAACCGCTGCGCCAAACCCTTTTCGAGATCGCTCCGACAAATACTGCCAAGAGTCACCACAACCTAACGACGTTACCAGCACAAATCGAGCGATACCATTGGCTTCAAGCGCATCAGTCAGATGTCGGTGTCCAATGTAATCAACGGGAACATCCGCTCTGAAGCTACCCATACTAGAGACTACAAGCGCAGATTTAGGTAACTGAGCGACCACAGATTCAACCTGTTCTTTATCGGTAGCATCACAACGCAGTGTGGTGATACCAAGTTCAGCCAAGCGCGTGTTCTTCTCTGGGTTTCTCGCAATCGCTATCACTTGATAATCTTGTTTGTGAAAATGCTCAACAATTGCAGCACCCAGTCCACTTCCTGCTCCCCATACAACGACCGTACTCATAAAAAACCTCATAATATTCATGTTGTAGTGATACTAACCAGACAATTTAAACCGTTCCTTTATCGAGATCAACAAATGAGAATAAGTCTCAATGTTATTTTTATTTTTTTGCTGGCTCTCACTAATCCGCTCAAAAGCACGACCACTTATCATAATTAGACATTGGTTAATTGAATTGCCCAAACATGTCTACTAAAGTAATTTTAATACAATGACTTAGTCTCGGTGGTTATGAAAAAAGAACGCATTCAATACTCTTTCGACGTGTGGTTATTTATTCCTGATGAAGACAAACTCATCATGAATGATGAAGACGTGATCATCGACAATCGCTTGTCCAAGCTACTCAACTTTTTCTGCCAAAACCCTAAGATCGTATTCTCACGAGATGAGCTGATTAATGAAGTCTGGAATGGCTCAATCTTGACGGATCAGGTGATCACGCAAGCTATTTTTGAACTGCGCAAAATACTCAAAGCGGCTGAACGACATTCAATGGGACACATCATCACTGTGCCCAAACGCGGTTATAAACTGGATGTTGATGTCCACAAAACCATCTTAGTACCTGCAAGTGTCACCACAAATACCGTGTCAGTTGCAGACATGAATCATGCACCTAAAGCTTTTGGTTCCTTTCCTTCAACTCAATCAGACGCACCAGATACATCGCCAGTTTTGGATGAGGATAAAAAACAACAAGTTGAACCAAAAGCAGAATCGGTTACTGGTGAGAACCTAATAAGCGATCAAGGCTCAGAGGCCAAAACCGTACTCGAAGAATCTGAAGAGAGTTCAATCGATGCAACCTCAGAAAAACCTGCTTCACAAGAGCCTATTCAGCCTGTCGATCAGCAACCTAGCGATCCGCAACCTAGCGCTTCGAGACCTAGCGATTCGAGCTATGTCGATCCAAGCCATACCGATTCGAGTACAGTACACACCATTCAACAGTCACCTGTAAATAAGACGGCTAACGACAAACAAGCGCCTATCGCAGAAAATAAACCTCAGAAAAGAACGTCTCGTGCTGTGATCTTTGGGGGCGCTATAGTTATTGCGCTTGGACTTATTTGGTGGACGTTAAAACCGACCAGCCCTACATCGGACGCCTTCGATTTGAGCAGTTTAAATACCGCCGCTAATGAATCAAACCAACCACTCGCTGACTCAAATCAATCAACGGAACAAAATCGTCTTAATCAAACAGCAGACAGCCAAAACCCAGAAGTCCACAAAGCACACGAATCTGTGCACTACTTGTCTTTAGAACCTAGATACATCTACGTAAGTATCGATGACAACTTGAAGACGGATGCCTTTAAGCGTGGGATCATCCATAAGTTAATGAGCTACTTGACCACCTATCGTGATTTCCGTGTCGTAGTCGATGAAACCTTGGTGCCGAATTCAGCCAACGTGATCAGTTTCAAGAGTGAAATTGATGGCGACAGAGAATACCTTGATATCACCTACTTCAACCGAATTTCTAATTTCAGACACCTAGGTCGAGATTACCTGATTGACCCGGCTTCACTCCACACGACCATGCGTTCAATGCTCGATGATCTATTGGATTCATTTAATTTGGATATTCAAAAATCGATATTGAAGCAGCAAATCTCTGAGTTACCCAAACAAGAAGAAGCCTTAAAGCTCACCCTTGAAGCGCTCGGGCTCACCTTCATGACGTTAGACAGAACCGACACCTTGTCTAAGATCGCCCAAGCCAATGAGCTAGAAACCGACAACCACTTCGTTATGTCGAACCGTTACATGTATGAGCTTGCCGACATTTTTATAATGAGATCGAAGAATAAGAATAAGAATAAGCAGGTTGAAGCGCTCAATAAGAAATTCAAAAAACAGTTACTCAATGCTCAGAACAATGCTAACTCTTATCGAGTCTATGACGCGTTAGCAGCCTACTTCCTCACTGAAGATAACCCTGACCAAGCCGAATACTATCTGAGCTTGATTCCGAGGAATGAATACAGTGTGATGTCTATGATTATCTTGGCAAAAATTGAAGAATCTCAAGGCAACCCTTCAATGGCGGAAGAGTATTACTATGAAGCGATATTAGAATCTGGCCACCCCGTGGTTTTGAAAGTCGCTCAAACACTGTTTTTCAAAAGTAACATCACCGAGATTGAATCCAAATTAGGTATCAACCAATGATTAACAGCTCTTAACTATTGGCTATTAACTATTAACTATAGGCTATTAGCCGTTAGCTATTAATATAGCAAACACACCGCTTACTCAGGCGGTGTGTTTTTGGGTTCTCCCTGAAATCGTTAATCGCTTAATCGCTTAATCGTTGATAACCAAGCAATAACAGTTATAACAGCTACAACGCATTGGTTAGCAGAATACCGACACCAATTCTTTCACTGTTGTAGTCATAATCAATCAAGCTTTCTCCATAGCCTTTGTAGTACTGGACATACCCTTAAAGCCGGCCATACAGAGGAAAGCTGAGTGATGTCTGTATTCCACCATACCCGGTTTGAAAGTTGTAGCGACCCAATGCTGAAACCTCAAAAACATCCCATTTGTAGGCGCCAGACAATTCGTAGTGACCGAGATAATCTTGAATATCAGGGTTGTCATCGCTACTGCTCGATTCTGGGATTCGGTACCAAGGCTGGAAGTAAATCGCAAAATCATCTTCGGTATACCCTAGCCCAACATAAGCGCGGTTCCAGCTGCGACTAAGCTCTGCCGTTCGTCCGTTAGATTCATGCTCTAAACCTAAGCGCGAGAACCAAACACCATCAGCTGACTCGATATTCAAAGGCGTTTCGTAAAAGATCTCAGGGCGATAGTTAGTCTCTCTAAACGGTGCCGAGATATCAGAAGAGTACGCCTGCCAAAATGATTTGAGCGTAAAACCAAAATAGATTTTGTCCGCTTGATTAAAAACACCATCATCAACCACTGGGATTTTTAAACTTAACTGCAGTTTGATCTCTTCATCGCTGAGGTCATCCGCTTTACCTCCGAATCGCTCATCTCCATAGGGCTGTGTATTCACGTTGGTCATGTGAGTCACTGGCAAAATGTAGTTCAAACGATAAGGCGTTATAACAAACGGGTTATCTTCAGTTGTGTACTCCATCTTCAATCGCGGGACTTTAGACTCCAGTGCACTTTCGCTGATGGAGTCTAAACCGTCTTCGCTGGTTTCACCCGACAACTTATTCTCGGGTGTTTTGTTTGATGTAACGGCTTCTTGGGATGCGCATTGCTGCTTTAACCACTCAATACTTTGTTGATTGGTTGCTTTGGCCAATGAAGACAAAATACATTGCTCATAGCTTGCTCGTTCATCAACACCGCTAGTATTGGCATACGCTGAAGCATTCACAACGAGGCCAATAGCCATTAGAGCAAGCGTGTTTTTGTGTCCAGCTAGCCTTTCACCAACCCCAAGGCGTTTACTCGCGCTGTTCTGTTTACGAGCTCGCATAACTCTACCCTTGGTCTTTATCTTGGTAAGTCACTTCAAACGCAAAGTCGACCGCTTGCTGAGTAATTTGCTCAACATTTTTATCAAGCATCTCGATGGTGATTTCTGATTTGTCGTTCTCAAGTACGCCATTATCGTTCACGACGAAAATACGGCGACCAATGAGCTGAGATGAATCATGATCTTTCAGATCCACACTCGCCAATATACGAATAGAGCGATCACGAGTACCTGCTGCGTATTTTACAGCGCCGATAACCGAACCTACTGGGATAAACTCAGTCACACGCATGTCTTCAGGAATGTCATTGATATCATATAACTTCACGCTAATATCAAGCTCCTTGTTCTCCAAAACTACGTTCTTGTAGCCCTGTAATTTCTCAGCCAACTTCTCATCCATTTTCTTATGGATCTGTGCTTTAAATTGAGACTGAACCTCCTTTGATACATGCTGATCAACACCCGAGCTTTTCATGCTAACGGTTGTAAATTCAAATTGATTAAAGTGAAGTGACGCGCTGTCTTTCGCTATCCAAGAAACGCCTTTCCTATCATCATCAAACTGGCTATCAATAAAATAATGGTTTGAGTCGACGCTCTGGATTTCTTGTTTATCTGGCATGTTGCTTGAACAGCCAGCAGTGAATAAAACGAACAATGGGAATAGGTAATGTAGTTTCATGTGAACCTCTAGTTTTCTAAATTTTGAGTGCACGAATCCCTGAGCGATAAGGCTCATAAAACGGGACTCGTGTTGATTAAACTTCTATGTGTATTGGCCGCGTAAAGTAAGCAGCCAAATAACGGACTAAACTTCTTGCTCTTGCCCGCGGTGATCCGCAGCCAAGTAGGTGTATATCGTTGGCACAACGAACAGGGTGAATAATGTGCCCACCGACATACCAACCGTGATGACCAAACCAATCGAGAAACGGCTTTGAGCACCCGCTCCGCTTGCTATGAGCAGCGGTACGACGCCGACAACCATCGCAGCTGTGGTCATCAATACTGGTCTCATTCGAACAGTCGCTGAACGAATAGCGGCCTCGCGTCGGCTGCATTTCAATTCCTGTTGCATTTGGTTAGCAAACTCCACAATCAGAATACCGTGCTTACTGATTAAGCCTATCAAGGTCACCAGCCCCACTTCGGTGTATATATTGAGCGTATCAATGCCCAAATACAGTGGCATCAGAGCGCCAAAGATAGACAATGGCACACTGGTTAATACCACTAGTGGGTCTCGCAAACTTTCAAACTGAGCCGCCAGCACCAAGTAGATAATCACAAGCGCTAGGAAGAACGTCGTAACCAGTGAAGAGCCTTCTTGTAGGAACTGTCTCAATTGGCCCGAAGTATCCGTCGTATAAGAATTAGGCAATATCTTCGCCGCTCCTTCTTCCATCACTTTGTAAGCTTCGCCGATGCTGATTCCTGGCATCATTTTGGCTTCAATCATGGCGCTGTTAAGCTGTTGAAATTGATCGACTTTCGATGGCTGTACTGATTGGCTAATTTCAATCAATGACGCCAGTGGCACCATCTCATTGGTGTTAGAGCGTAAGTGGTAGTTCTTTAAGTCATCCCAAGAGTTACGGTTCTCGTTAGGTACCTGAGTGATAACTTGGTAGCTGCGCTGATCCATCGAGAAGTAATTCACGAAGCCTTCACTGATAAAGCGAGACAACACGGTACCAATATCTTGTGCGTTCACGTTCATCTGAGCAGCTTTATCGCGGTCGATGCGAATCTCTACCTGTGGCTTATTAAAATTCAGGTCGTTTTGCACATAGATGAACTTGCCACTCTTCTGCGCGTACTCTTTCAGTTTTTCAGCGTACTGATAGAGATCCTGATAAGAACCCGTTGGCGTTTTCAGAACCATCTGGAATGGCAAGCCTTGCGGTGTGCCTGGCAAGTCCGGTGGAGAGAAGGTGTACACCTGCAAACCCGGTAATACAGAACTCTCTTTTTCGAAACGTTGCATTACTTCTTTTGCCGTTGCGTCACGCGAATCCCAATCTTTCAATACACCCAAACCAAAGAATGCATTGTTGTTCATGTAACCGTTATCTAGCATGGTCATTTCGACTTCATCGTTCTTGCTGATAGAGTCAATCAGAGCCGGAGTAAAGTGGCGAATGTAATCAGTATTCGCTTGTGCAGGACCTTGTCCCATCACAATCATCACGCCCTGATCTTCTTCAGGTGCCAGTTCAGATGAAGTATTCATAAACATGAACACCAGACTGATCAGTAACGTTCCTACCACTGGCCAAATATAAACACGGTTGTTCAACACATGTTCGAGCACTTTTCGGTAGCGCTCTGTTACGCCTTCAATCACTGCATCGATCTTCTTAACCAGTTTTCCGTCGAGAACCGATTTATTAAGCAGTTTTGAACACATCATCGGCGTTAGCGTTAAGGCGATGAAACCCGAAATGAGTACTGAACCCGCCAAAGTGAATGCGAACTCAGTAAACAGCTTGCCGGTGAGTCCTCCCATGAAACCAATCGGCGCATACACTGCGGCCAATGTAATGGTCATCGCAATAACCGAGCCTGCAATTTCACGAGCACTGTCTATTGCAGCCTTAATTGGGCTGGTGCCATCTTCTAAGTGACGGAATGTGTTTTCCACAACAACGATGGCATCATCAACCACCAGCGATATTGCTAATACCATGGCAAGCAGCGTCAACAGGTTAATACTGAAGCCCATGCTCAACATGAAGAACATAGAGCCAATCAATGACAAAGGAATCGTTACAAGTGGTATCAACATCGCTCGCATTGAGCCCAAAAAGGCGAAGATAACGATGACTACGATCAGTGCGGCTTCTATTAAGGTTTTCGCTACTTCATCAATTGAGGTTTCGATAAACTTAGTCGAGTCATAGATTACATCCGCTTTAATACCTTCAGGTAAGCCTGCTTGGATCTGTGGAAGCAATTCGTAAATGCCTTCAACAACGGTCAATGGGTTCGACGTTGCCGTATTGCTGATCGCCGTTGATACGGTAGTCACACCATTGAACTCAACGTCTGAGTCATAGTTTGCTGCGCCTAGTTCAACCGTCGCCACATCTTTTAAGTGCACAAGTTGCCCGTCATGCGCTTTCAAAGCCATGTTCTTGAAATCGTCTACCGAACTTGAATCGGTATGAGCGTTAATATCAACTTCGATATAAGGGTTTTGCAACTTGCCCGCCGCACTCACAATGTTATTTGCACGAAGCGCGTTTTGAACATCTTCAGCCGTCAGACCATATGAAGCCAGTCGTTGAGGGTTCAGCCAGATTCGCATTGCAAAATCTTCTTGCCCCAATATGTCGACCTTTGAAACCCCCTCAACAGTAGAGAAAGTCGGCTTAACTACGCGGCTCACATAGTCCGAGACTTGCTCCGTCTTCAATGTGTCACTCGAAAATGAAACATATAAGATCGGAGATTGAGACGTCGATTTAAGAATGCTCGGGGCCAATACACCCGACGGCAGCTTATATTTCACTTGCTGCACGAGAGACAAAATCTCAGTCAAAGCACTATCAGACGGATACCCTAGCTTCAAATAAACCGTGATAACCGACTTACCCAGAGCACTATCCGATGTCATGTAATCAATGCCCGCTGTTTGAGCAATTTCTGCCTGCAGTGGCTGCGTCACATACCCTTGAACGCTGGATGCACTGGCACCTGGATAACTCGTTGTAATGGTAATAACGCCCGTTTCAATTTCTGGATATTGGCGCACTTGCAGTGAGGTGAAGGCTTTAAGGCCTAACACCAACAGTACAAGGCTTAATACCGTAGCCAAAACTGGACGTTTGATAAATACATCAGTAAATGTCATGGGAGTTTCCTAGTTACTTTGCTTAGTACTTTTGTCAGTAATCAACGGATGTTGGTTATTAACCAGAACCCATCCACTATTCTTGAGTTGGTGTTGGTTTGAAGTCACAACAACATCCCCCTCTTTCAAGCCCGAAACCACACCAACATAACCGCCTTGTTTGGGGCCGACTTCAACAGTGCGCTGCACAACCTTGTACTCGTAAAATGGTGATGTATCGTTGCTCGAATGTTCGCTGGCCTTTTTAGTCGACGTATCCAACACAAACACGGTGTTTCCGTATAAGGTGTAACTGATCGCAACAGAAGGTACTGCCACGATAGTGTCCGATTCTGATGTGATTAACGTAGCGTCGACATACATACCCGCCTCTAACGGCACGGCTTGGTTAGCCATGGCTCTCAATTCGATATTGTGCGTGTTGCTGTCTGAGCTCGGTTCAATGGCAGAAATCGTGCCGTGAAAGACTTCATCGTTCGTTGCTTCTGAATAAAACTGTAAATCTTGCCCTACCTTCACATCGTGTAAATAAAGCTCTGGAATAGAGAAATCGACATATTGCTTTGATTTGTCTTCTAGCTCGACAATCGCTGTGCTTGAATTAATAAAATCTCCCACATCGATATTACGAATTCCAACGCTACCAGAAAATGGCGCTTTCACTTTCATGTAGTCAATTTGCGTAGCAATATATTCCAGCTTTGCACCTTCAGCATTAAATTGAGCTTGTAGCTTATCAACCGAGTTTTTTGAAACACTGTTATTTCTAAGGAGCAATTTATTTCTCATCAATTCGACTCTTACCAATTCAACTTTGGATAGCTGGCTCTTATAGTTGGACTTCAATAACGCATCATCCAATTTAATAAGAACATCACCCTTATTTACTTGCTGACCTGAAGTAAAGAGAATCTCTTTTACTTGGCCTGACATTTGGCTCGTCACATCAATAGATTGATTAGAATGAATATTACCAATGACTTTTAAACTTTTATCCCAAGTATCTTGATTTACTTTTTCCGTTGTTACAGATATAGCTGGCAATTTAAAATTAGCGACCTTCTCTTTGATCATTTCACCTTTTACATAATGAAAGCCAAATACAAAAGACAGTAATATAAAAAGAGCTGACCCGACAATAACGCCTTTATACTTACTCATGTGTTCACCTTGTTTTTTAAGTCTGGTCATTCTATCTATCGACACTGCCAATAAATCAAACTCATATAACATCCACCCAATCTTATATAAAATAAAAATAAAACCCTAAAAATCAAATACTTAAGATAAAAGTATCAATCGGCACTCAATTTTTGTTTTATTGCTATTTTATTTGAACATGATTTATCTATTTTCCCGATCGATATAATTCTCATCGTTCCTTAAACAAATAAACGAGTTAACTATGTCGAATAAAATTAATCACACTAAAGTCGCTATTAAAGAAAAGATGAAACGTATATATGGAGAAGATGTTACCCATAAACATAATAAAGACCATTTAGAATATAGAGAACATCAACCCTCTCATTCTGGTCAACATGGTGGCGACCCAGAAGGTCATAAGCATTTAGTCAATCACCATTCTGATGGTCATCATGATAAACATCACAAAGATAAAATTCATGACCATAAAAAATCATCGCGACTGTATCATAAAAAGTAGAAGACTGGATGAATCCCAGATTATTAAAAATAAAGCATTAGATCAGTTCATCAACCAAATGTTGATTAATGCTTAATCAAACATTAAACCAAATTAAAAAATGAAATAGCGAGTCAATGATGATGCTATTTCATTCAAGGATTACTATGTCATTTATTATTGAACAACTTAGAGACTATCCGTTTATAGCGCTCTTTTTATCACTCGGTCTCGGTTACTTAATCGGTAAAATTAAAATCGGTAAGTTTGAATTAGGTGGAATCGCAGGTTCACTGCTTGTTGCTGTAGCACTTGGTCAGATCGGCGGTATCGCGATCTCTAACGAAGTAAAAAGCATCTTCTTTGCTTTATTTATTTTTATGGTGGGTTACAACGGCGGTCCGCAGTTTTTCTCGTCATTCCGCCTTTCATCGCTAACACGCTTATTCGCTTCGTTTGTGATGACGTTTGTAGGATTAATCACGGTTGTGTTGCTCTCTAAATGGGCAGGACTAGATAAAGGTTTAGCGGCGGGCCTTGCGGCTGGTGGCTTAACCCAATCGGCAATCATAGGTACTGCAGGTAATGCTATCGATCAGCTGAACCTAGCGCCAGATGTCACCTCAACACTTAAAACAAACGTGGCTGTGGGTTACTCGATCACCTACATCTTCGGCTCTCTTGGTCCGATTCTAATGATGTCACTCATTCCAATGGTAATGGGTTGGAACATAACCAAAGAAGCGAAGAAGCTTGCGGAAAAAATGGGCGCAGGCAGCAAGCAGCTAAACGAGGGTGAATTCTCGGCATTGAACCGCGTATCTTCTCGTGCCTATCAAGTGACCGCGAACTCTATATTTGTTGGAAAAAGTGTTGTCGAGTTAGAAGAAGCATTCGATGCCGACCTCACAATTGAAGCTATTTACCGCTCACACGAAGACACAGAATCAACGTTAGATTTGGCGAAGAACCCTATTTTAGCGGCGGATGACAAAGTTTACCTTACTGGTCTGACTCAGGCATTTCCTAAAGTGACCTCGCTGGGTGTCGAACTCGGTGAATTTAGTGAAGAAAGCAATGTTGTCCAAACACAACAGAAGGTCGTACTCACGAATAAGAAACTAGCGGGTATTACGCTACGTAAGCTTCACGATGAAACGAACGCACGTATTCGTCGTGGTGTTTATATCACTCAGCTATCACGCATGGGCCATGATATTTCGACATTGCCAGAAACTGAACTGCACATTGGTGACGAAATCACCTTAGTTGGACAAAAAGAAGACATAGCTAAAGTCATCAAAAAAATTGGCTACAACAGCCCACTGCCTAGTGTTACTGACTTCGTAACAATGTCTTTCGGCATGGTGCTTGGCTATCTGATTGGCGAGATTGGTTTCACTATCGGTGGTTCTCATATCGCTCTAGGTTCAGGTTTAGGTTGTCTGGTTTCCGGCCTACTTGTGGGCTACCTAAGAATGCGTACACCTCGTTTAGGCAGTGTTAACCACGGCGCAGCCAACTTTATGCAGACATTCGGCCTAGCAGTATTTGTTGCGGTTGTTGGTATTAATGCAGGCGCTCCAGCGCTGACGGCAATCAAAGAGAATGGCGTAACGCTCTTACTGCTAGGTGTGTTGGTCACTCTAATTCCTCAAGTACTGACGTTCCTATTCAACTACTACGTACTCAAAATCAAAAACCCAGTAGAAGCGCTAGCGGTTATCGCGGGTAGCCGCAGTGCAAACCCTGCATTCGCATCGCTATTAGAAAAAACACAAAACAGCACACCAGTACCGAGTTTCACGATGACTTATGCGGTTGCCAATATCTTCCTCACCTTATGGGGTCCGATCATCATCAACCTAATTACCAAAATCTCGTAATCAACACCGAATCAGCCAATTGATGATTCAACTTATTCATTAACTACTTAACACAGTAGCTAGCCAAGCAGGCTAGCTGCTCAAAGAAATTAACTTACTTATCTATCCAACAAACTTGGATCTTAAACAAATTTAAAGAGAAACGACTATGAAACGCACAGATGAAAAACGCCTAGAAACACTAAGCCCATTCGAAGTAAAAAACACACTGATCGACCTTGCTCAGCATTCACATGAGAAAACTATGATCAACGCTGGTCGTGGTAACCCAAACTGGGTCGCGACAGCGCCACGTGAAGCCTTTTTCCAATTAGGTATGTTTGCACTAGAAGAATCAAAATCGAATTTCTCAGGGTATGAAGGCTTTGGTGGAATGGGAGTTCAACAAGATATTAGCCTGCGCTTTCTTCAGTTTTGTGAAAAATACGAAGACCAAGAAGGTGTGCAATTCCTCATTGAAGCCTTCCAGTTTATTACGGATCAATATCAGGTAGACGGTGATGCGCTTATTTATGAATGGGTTGAGGGGATTCTAGGTAACAACTACCCAGTGCCGGATCGCATGCTCAAATATTCGGAACTCATTGCTCGTAAATACATTGAGCAAGAAATGGCGGGCTCGCAGCCATTACCTGCAGGAAAGTTTGACTTGTTCGCCGTTGAGGGTGGCACAGCGGCCATGGTTTACATATTCAACACGCTAAAGAGTAACCGACTATTGAACCCTGGTGACACCATCGCGATTGGCGCGCCGATTTTCACTCCGTATATTGAAATGCCAGAGCTTGAAGATTACGCGCTCAACAAAGTAGAAATCATGGCGGATGAAGCGTCTGCGTGGCAAATTCCAGACTCTGAATTAGAAAAACTGAACGATCCAAGTGTTAAAGCTTTCTTCCTCGTTAACCCAAGCAACCCTGCTTCGGTTCGATTAAGCGATGAGACACTCTATAAGATTGCAGAGGTTGCTAACCGCCGCCCTGACCTCATCCTTCTTACAGATGATGTTTATGGCACTTTCGCTGATAACTTCACATCACTAGCGATGCTGGCTCCGAAGAACACGATTCTAGTGTATTCGTACTCTAAGTACTTTGGTGCAACAGGCTGGCGTTTAGGCGTGATTGGCGTACACGAAGACAATAATTTCGACCGCATGATTCGAGATCTTCCAGAAGACACTCGAAGCACGTTATCTCAGCGATACCAAGGCATTGCACTTGAACCAAGTAAGATTAAGTTCATTGACCGTTTGGTGGCAGACAGCCGTGCAGTGGCACTGAACCATACCGCCGGTCTTTCAACACCTCAGCAGATTCAAATGACAATGTTCTCGCTGTTGTCTTTGATGAAGGGTGGCGAAGAGTACAAGCGACTCGCGAAACAAATTGTGCGTCGTCGCTACCACACTCTAATGCAGAAGAACTTAGCCGCGCCAATCGTTTCTGAAGGCGATCAAACCGGTGCGTTCTATTACGTGGAGATTGATCTCAAAGAGATTGCTCAAACGATTCACAGCAACGATTTCTTCACATGGTTAGAAGAAACGTATGAGCCGCTTGATTTCTTGGTACGCCTTGCAGAAGAACATGGCGTGATTGTGATGCCGGGGGCAGGTTTTGATGCGCCAACGTGGTCTTTGCGTGTGTCTCTAGCGAATCTAGAGGAAGCACAATACGCAAATATCACTAAAGCGATGAACGCGGTAATGCAGAGCTATGTTGAACGTTACGAAGCGGCTTGCTAACACGACCTCAACACTAGAAAGCTCATAGAAAAGCGATAAATTCTGAGTGTAGATTCACTAAATTAGTGAGCCTACACTCAGTTCTTTTTATCTAAGACGATATATGAGAATAACTATTTGAACTCATAGGTGTAAGACGCACCAACACTGTTATTTTCACCAAAGTCATCCTCAGCAAAAATAGTGAAGAAGTTGAATGATTGAGCGTCACTCAACTTGTAGCTAGCACCGACGCCTGCCCAATACCCTGCATAATCATCAGACCCCATTGAACCGCCACCGAAGCCCATGATAGACCATTCATCAGTAATCGTTTTTAAACCAAACGCACCAATGTAGCCACCGTGTGTTGAGCTCGGCATCAATACATAGTCAGAACCAACATTATCGTCATCGAAAACAGCTACTTCGCCGTCATTATAGCTGTAACCAGCCATAGGGAAGATTTGCCAACCGAACGGCTCAATATCGAAATAGCTCAGTGGTATAAATGTGCCAATACTGTAGTTGTTCTTATAAGCATCGTTGTCATACTCAGAACGGCTAAAGTTGAAATTCACAATACCCATCGGCAACAGCCATGAACCGCCTAATCGCCACTCTTCACCGTCTGCATTGACACGAGCATTGATCATTCGCGCTTCATCTAAACCAATAGAGCCTGAGAACTGCAAATCTTCGTTATAAGCAACGCCCGCTTTGGTCACGATTTTAGTCGGATCATCAGGGTGCTTCTCTTCAGAAAAAGCACCCGTCGAACCAAGCATTGCTGCAGCAACAAGTAATAGATTACGTAATGTCATTAGAAGGTCGCACTAACCCCAACAAAGTGGATACGGCCGTCGAACGAACCATTAAGTAGGTTAGTACCTAAAGGCCCCTTTAAATCACGATTCATGTCAACTGAACCTAAGTCAGCATACTCGTAGAACACATCAATTAAGATGTCGTCCCAATAGGTAGATGCACCTACTGAGTAACGGTATTGCTCCCCTACCGGTAGATCAACCCACTGCATTGATGGATCGTCTTGTGGCGAGGTTTCGTAAGAGAAGCCGGCTTTTAAACGCCAGTCTGAATTCAATTGATAGTCAGCACCAACCGCAAACTTCCACACGTCGTCCCAATCGCGTTCAAGTGGAACACCACTAATTGTGCTTCCAGCAACACCAAAATCAAGAACTGTTGTATCCCACTCACTCCAACGATGTAATTGCACACTAGCCAATAAGTCGAGCTTTGGGTTAAGTGCGTAACTAGCGCTGATATCAACGATCTCTGGCAAAGCAAGATCCATAGCTAGAGAGTTAGAAAAATCTTCTACCCCTCTTAACTCATTATTAAACTCGTGCTCAAGCTTTGACCGATAGCTAGCACCCAACTTAAGTTTATCCGACGGCGTAAACATTACACCTAGGTTATAACCATAAGCCCAGTCAGTGTCTTGCTTTGCTGTAAAAACAGAGGATGACTGTTGTAACGCAGCCCAACTTAACTGGATACCGGCACCAACCGACCACTGGTCATTCAGTTGGTAGCTTAGTGATGGGTTCACTTGCATTGCGGTGAGAGTGATATCTTCTAGAAGGGCGGCGCCTGCCCATTCACTGCCGTAATCAAGGCTAGAACCACCAACAGCGCCAAGCGCGATACCAAGGTGTAATTTGTCTGTGACTTGATGCGCGTGGAAGGCGCCAAATGAAGGCATGACTGAATGAGCTTTACCATCTTGCTTGTCGCCGTTGTCTTGATATTGCATCTCAAGATCAAACGCCATGGTATTGATCGTGGTTTTGCTTTCGCCCATATGAGACATAGTGGCTGGGTTGGTCCACATCGCCGCAGCCGAACGAGTATAAACACCGTCACCGGCACCAGTAGTACCGGCATTGGCGACAACAGCTTCTTGTAAAAACAAACCACTTGCGAAAGCATTTAAGCTTGTAAAAATTGCGGTGGCAGCTAGCGAGTAAGTAAAAGTTTTGTTCATCAGATTGCTCATTTAGCCTTAGACATTAAATTGCTCTAAGGTTACCGCAAAGCCCCATAAACAAATGGAATATCCGTTATTCCTGTACAAACGCTATTTGAACTTTCTCGCGACGTATGAACGTGGCTTGTCTCGATGAATTTCACGTTGAGCAGCAATTGCTCTGTTCTTACCTAACCCTACCTTTATCTGATACCAGGTCTCGTAAAACACTGCCATGCCAGGGCTTGACCACCAAGTCTTGTTGTAGAGTTTCTTATTAGCAGCAACAACATCTGGCGACCGATTCGCACACTCAAGTGCCAACGCATAAGCTTCAGCGTAAGGGTCTTCGGCAATCTTGGTTACTAGGCCATAGTCTTTCGCTGTTTCACAGTCGATCTCTTTAGCGGTCATCGCCATTTCTAAGGTGTGATCTTTACGCATTAACTCTCGAAATGCGATGGCGCCTCCCATGTCAGGAATCAAACCCCATTTGGCTTCCAATATCGAGAAAGTCGCGTCTGGACTGGCCATCCTAAAATCACCACCACTGGCTAATTGAAGGCCGCCTCCCCAACAACGACCATGAATCGCAAAAATGACAGGACATGGGATCTCTCGCCAACCAAGCGAAAAGCGCTGCGCTGCATTGGGTAATATCGGTAACCATTTGAACAAGAGCTTCATCGCCCCTACTTTACTGTTCAATAACGATTTAACATCTAAACCAGAACAAAAATCTGAACCACTGCCTTTAACAATAACAGCTCGAATATCTCTGTTCTTCTTGAGCTCACTTATCATGTCATTAACGGCTTCAAACATTGCCATATCAATAGCATTGAGCTTATCGGGTCGATTCAACACAACCGTCGCAATTTGGTTTTCATCGATAGAACAAGTAATACGATCGAGGTTTGGCATGGTGGCTACCTTACAAGTGGTCAGACCTTTAGGTTATACATTTTATTAACATATGCCAAACTTGCACATTAAGAAGCGAGACCTGTGTTGCTTAACACCGCTCCCTTACACAAACTACATCAATAAAAAAGCAGTGATGGATCGCTCCATTCACTGCTTTTCATTCGTATCTTTTATTACCAATAGCTTTTGCCAGTAGTTTTTAATACCAATAGCTTTGATAATCAAGGATTCTCAGTTTTGGTAGAACCTATGTTCTTCGAGATTTCAATAACAAGAATATGAAGTAACTGCCACCAATAATTGAAACTAACGTCCCTGCTGCAAGCTGCGCTGGGAACACCACCACTTGCCCTAGCCAGTCTGCAAATAGCATGAGTGCTGCACCAATCAAAAACGACAAGATGATCTGCTCTCGAACCAAACGAGCCCCCACCATTGCAGCGATATGCGGAGCTAACAAGCCAACAAAAGCGACTGGCCCCATGGTGGTTGTCACGACCGAACATAAGATCGCAACAATACACAACAATGCCACGTAGGCGATATTGATATTCAGCCCTCTGGCACTCGCGAACTGTCGGCCAGTCGCAATTAAGGTCACCCAACGGCTCAGTAACAGAGCAACACCAATACAAGCCGTTATCACGACAGCCATTATAGTGGCAGACTCAGGCTCCACACGGTAGGTAGACCCTGCTAACCAAGCCAATAATGTGTATTTCCCTTCACCCACTCGCGTTAGAGAGAATTGCACCAAAGCTTCCAATACCGCGGTCAGCGAAATACCAGTGAGGATCAAAATCGATGGCGCGAACTGATGCTTCTTGCCAAGGAACAATAACAAACAGAGTGCAATCGCACTGCCCAGAAACGCAACCCACGGGCTTAGCGAGTGAATCGAATAGCCCATGAATAAGCTACTGAAAATCAACGCCAGAACCGCACCCGCCGACACACCAAGAATATCTGGGCTTGCGAGCGGGTTGTAGACCAATCTTTGTAAAATCACACCCGCCACCGCTAAGCCGCCACCAGCGAATATCGCGGTTAACATTCTAGGCCAACGAATAGACCATTCAAATGCGTCTGGAATCACAAAGTAGCCCATATCAGAAGAAGGCTGAGACAATGAACTCAACGCCAGCAACCCGAAAATCATCGTGCCCAATAAGAAGTAAGCCAAAGATGAAATAGACTTTGGTCCTTTAGGCATTGAGAAAAACAGCTGATCTTGAGCAGACATTTGCTTGCGAGCAATAATGATCAAAGCTGGAGCACCAATCACTGCGGTTGCCGTCCCTGTTGGAATCATATCCAAAGACCATTGCGCCAAGAAGATCGCCAAGCTGTCAGTGACACACAGCAGTAACGCACCTAATACACAGCTTGCGATGAGTTCAGATTTCGCCTTTAGAAAACCGAGATGCCTAGCAATGTTCGGAGCAATCAAGCCGATAAAGCTGATCACGCCCACTGAGGTAATCGACACAGACACCAACCAAACGCCAACCGCCATCAATACAAAGAATGTCGTTCCGATGTTAAGGCCACGCGCTGCTGCCCCTTCTGTGCCGATGGAAAGCAGAGTCAGAACTCGTGGCGCCAACAAGAATATGGCAAAAATCGGCAACAGCTTAGGCATCAACCACAGCACTTGTTCCCAGCCATTTTGCCCTAGGTCGCCCGCTCCCCATACAAACAGATTCTGTGCGTACTGGTCGTTGAGTAGAATAATCGCCGTTGCAAATGCCCCTAGCAATAAGTTGACCGCCATACCCGCCAATACAATTGGCAAGCCGCTCATATTTTTGATGCCAACAATGGAAACGATAAGCCCCATCGCAAGCAGCGCACCAATTAGAGCAAACCAAACTGAATACTGAGCGACCAACATCGGCGCAACCACATTCAGAATAACCAGACCAAGCCATGCACCTGACGATGTACCTAAGGTTAGCGGCGACATCATGCGATTTTGTGTCAATTGTTGAAACAAGCTGCCGATGGTTCCAAGTGTTCCGCCAACCAAGATTGCCATCACCAAGCGAGGTAAGTTGACATAGGCTAACGCCATCAACTCGAATGAATCATCGACCATTGAGTTGAATGTAGTGATATCACTGATCTGTGAGACTTGCTGGAGCAACTCACTAATAGGGCCAAATTCCGACTGCCCTAACCACAAATGAACAAGGGCAGCGCAAAACAGCGCAGCCCCCATCATAAAACCACTGGATTTCATTACTGCTCCGCTACCGTCAATAGCGATTTCGCCATGGCTTCTGCGTTATACAAGATCGACATGGCACCGCCGTAGCTCCAACTTGCCGCTACTGGGCTAAATTGACCATTGCGAACAAAGGGCATGCTCTTCCAAACCGGAGAACGGTCTAGCTTGTCTTGATATGGGAAAGGTTCAAAGTAAAGCGCAATACCGTTCTTCACGTTCTTAAGCTCGGTCATGCGTTTTTGACTGATGCCCCACTGACTTGCAGGAAGATCCATCGCATTCTCAAAGCCTAGCTGTTCAAGTGCGTATTGTGGAATAGAGTTATCGCCGTAAATGAACACCGATGTGGTGCTCGCAAAACGGAAAGAGGTCACTTTCGGTTTGTCGCCCGGATACGCTTTATCCAGTTCAGCCTTAAGGACAGCGATACGCTCATCCATTGCGGCCAGCTTTTGGTTCGCTTGTTCTTCTTTACCAAGCAACTGACCTATCTTCTTGAAGTTCTCGATAGCAGCCGCTGCATTGCTGTGTTGTTCGCTGTATGTTTGGTAGTAAAGCACGGGCGCAATTTCAGAAAGTCGTTCCTGAAGATCTTTCTGAGGAGAAGCGATAAGAATCACATCAGGGTTTAACTTCTTCAAAGCAGAGAAATTAGGCTCAGTTCGAGTGCCAATCTCCGCCACGCCTTCTGGAATCGCAGGTTGAACAACCCAATCTGTATAGCCAGCGATATCAGGCACTGCCACTGGTGTTATACCGAGTTCAATCACTTGTTCGGCTATGTCCCAGTTCAACGCAGCCACTCTAACAGGCTGAGCTTCAAGGGTTTTAACACCCTCACTGTCTTCAACTTGAAAGTTGGCCATCGCTTGAGCTGATAACAACAAGCTCAATGAGACAATGAACGAACTCACTTTAGGAAAACGAGAAGTAAAATAGTTGGCTTTCATATAATCACTGTCACTTTTTAAGTGTTTATTTAACGACAAAAGCAGCCTACACAGGCTGCTTAGATTTATGTATTCAAATGAATTAGAACTCGTAGTTCACGCTGAGCTCTACAGACTGCTCAGCACCGAACCAACAGTTCGATTGGTCGTAGCAGGTGTAGTACTCTTCATTAAACAGGTTATTAACGAGCAAGTTAGCCGTTGCACCTGACAGAGTTTCACTTGCTTCCCCTAGGTCATAACCCACAGAGATATCAACGACAGTGTAAGACGGCACTTTCCCTTGAGTATTGGTTGCATCCATCTCCATGTCACCCATGTAACGAGCGCCAGCACTCCAACGCGTTCCTGCTAAAGCACCACCGTACACATAGTAGTTACTCCACAAATTCGCAGCGTGTGTCGGTACGTAAATTGGTGTCGTGCCTTCTAGATCCGGGTTTGCATCTTCCGTTACTTCCATATCGACGTATGTATAGCTCGCGTTCACATCCCAATCTTCCGTTACAAACCATCGGCCTTCAACTTCCATACCTTGAGAGCGCACTTCACCTAACTGAATCTTAGAGCGATACGTTGGATCCGATGGATCGGCAGCAATTGAATCTTTCTTAGTAATGTAAAAGTATGATGCTGTAAGTTGCTGTGCCATATCAGCAGACAGGTATTTCACACCGAATTCGACTTGCTCACCCAGCTGAGGTTTCAACGAGTTACCGTTAATATCGGTACCAGCAGCTGGTTCAAAACTCGTCGCGTAACTTACAAATGGAGAGATGCCATTATCTAACTCATACAAAGCACCTACGCGGTAAGAGAACTGATTGTGATCCGCTTTTTCTGTGCCATCGCTTGTTGGATAAATGCTCGTTTTTTCGTCACTCGCTTTGAACATGTCGTAACGTCCACCAGCAAGTAAAACCAGCGCGTCGTAGCGAACTTGATCTTGGAAATATAATCCTAACTGCTCGGTAGTAATGTCGTGGGATTCACGGTAATTCTCTTGAAGCTGACTTTTATCCAAAAGGTCGTTATTTGGATTGTATGCGTTGAAATCACCGAAACTACTGTTTGCATCAAACTCTTTGTACAAAGAGTCACCTGTTAGCTTTAGGTAGTCGACACCGAATAGTAAATTGTGCTCTAAGCCACTAATTTCGACGCGGCCTGAAACTTGGTTATCGATAACAAAGCTTTGAGAGTCTTCATCCGTGCTATACACATTTCGAATTAAGCTACCAGTTGCGGCGTTAAAATTCGTACCACGATGGTAGGTGTTTTCTTGATATAGCGACGCATCGGAATAACGAGCGTTCTGAAGGAAAGTCCAGTTGTCATTGATTTGGTGGTTAATTTTGTAACCTAACATCAAGACTTCACGTTCAAAGGTACTCCAGTTCTTGTCGCCCATGGACACAGATGGATCACTTGCCTTCAGCACTTCAAGCGGCATTGCAGAATTAGTACCCATTGACGGGTCATTCTGATAGTAAAGATTGAAGTTAATAAGTGTTCTATCAGATACCTGCCAATCTAGCGATGGAGCAATCACATAACGCTCTTCTTCAGCGTTATCAACTTGGCTGTCTTGTTTACGAGCGAGTGCAACTAAACGATATGAAAAGTCACTGTCACCTAACTGACCTGAAGTATCAATTGACGCTTCCATCAAGTTTCTTGAGCCTGTAGATACACCCACTTTTGTCGACCCGTCTTCTTGCGGTACCTTCGCGATCATGTTGACCATACCCCCCGGCGGCATCGATCCATACAACACAGACGTAGGGCCTTTAAACACTTCAACTTGCTGAATCGCAATAGGGTCGATCTGAGGTTGCAGGTTCCATCCAGTCAGGAACGGCAGAATCAAGCCATCGTAGTAACTCTGATTGTTACTAAACCCACGAATCGAGAACGTATCGTACATGGTTACTGATGCGCCCTTTTGCTCAGTCACAACACCCGGCGCGTATCTAAGCGCTTGGTTAAGAGACTTTACACCTCGTTGATCTAACTGTTCTTCATCAATGACTGTAATACCTTGAGGTGTTTCTTCTGGCTCAAGTGCCGATTTAGTTGCTGTATTACGATACGCTTTACCCATAACTGTAATAGTTTCTACATTCGAATCTGCCGAAGTAGCGGTATCTTCCGCGAGTGCTTGCGCTGAAAACGCAGTCAGCAACGCGACTGCCAATGATGAATACTTAAAACGAGTGTGAGTGGTCATAATTCCCTCGGTACCAATGCTTAATATAAATAATAATAAATCTCATTTGCATTGTATGTATCTAGAGGTGGGATAATTAACAATTTGGTGCAAATTCAAAAAGAACTTGACCTATTTTTAGTAGAAAACGGTCAATTGGTGATTAAAAAGACAATTGACCCTATTAATAGGAAGGCTTTGCTAGAAGAGAGTGAGCGGGAATATGACTACGATTTAATAATAGGAACCCAGTACTCCATTTCAGCGTCAGAGGCATGTGCTTGATAGGCAAACGGGTACACTTCAAGCTCATATCCATCGACGCCACGATAACCTGAACTTGGCATCCAATTCAGCACAAACCAACTCAAGGTGTGTCGTAAATTCTCAATTGGACCACAGTGCTTCACTACAGCATAAGTTTGCTTAGGAACCGTCAGTACCTCTAATCTTTCAGAGATAATACTCGGTAATTGCGGGATTGAAATTCCTCCCTGAAGTTCTACCCCTGCCCAATAGTGAATATTCGTCCCGTCAAAGCAAGACTGAGTCAGGTCAACCACGCCAATGAACTGGAGCACGTTGTCGTCAGGGATCTCAACTTCACCTTCTAAACGTGACCATAGCTGAGGGACTTTCTGAGCGAAGTCTTGCGTGAGTGAAAACAAACCACTGATTTCTGATGTTATACCTTTCACTAGGAAAGACTCTCTTTCATCAATGCGCACTTCCACAAAGCTTAACGCCCCTTTTTCAGAAGTACTCGCTGTTTCAGATACTTGTATCGGCTTTCTTAGTCCGACTCTTTTGCCTGCTTTTCTATACTGACTTGGGCTAGACCCAAACATCTGCTTAAACGAGCGGCTAAAGCTTATTTCTGAATTGAACCCGAGCCCAAGAGCAATATCTATCACGCGTTCTTTTCCATCAAGCAGGTGTTCTGCAGCTTGGCTTAATTTTAGCTCTCGCACATAATTCGCCACAGTAAGCCCAGTCTCGGCTTGAAACACTCTTTGAAGCTGCCAACGAGACCAACAGCTTTGTGTCGCAATATCTTCTAACGATAGCGAGGAGCTAAGGTTCGAATGGATATAGGTCAAAACGCGACTGATACGACTAAATGCAGGTGTGTTCATATTTAAGCTTTCATATTCTCTATAGTTGGCAGCGACATATTCGATTCACCAATACTTTTATCATTTAAAACGGCTTTTATCACTCAAAAAAAGAAGCGCTCATGTGTGTTCTATAAAATGACCAAAAGACAGAGGCACCGAGTAGATGCTCCATTTTGTATGGTTATCCTCGATTATGTCCGTTATGATAACGCTACTGATTCTCATTTAATGGTTTATGATGCTTTCCCAGCTGCACAATATTATCACTCGTCGGAGAGCCCCGTCTCTACATCAGAAAATCTTCGCTCACTCAAAACAAGTGACACCTTATTTAAGTGGAAGCTTTGGTGTTCTGCATAGCAAGAGCATTGCAATAACGAATGATGATAGCCATAAAGAAATCAAACACGTTTACGATGGCCTTGCGCAGAGCCACCCTGAAGCAGGCAAAGCCTATTGGTTAACCCGAACGTGGGATCTGGTTTGCTGGCAACCAATCTACGTGACCTTTATATCTATCTACGGCCTTCACTCACTGCCTGATATTAAGAATATCGGCCAGTTTAGGTACAAAGAATTTGTCACAGGCTACCGTTTCTTTAATGGTGATCATGAACACGGTTCACCAGAAGAACTGATTCCACAAGCGGGCGAAGCTATTCTTGCACTCACAGAGTTTTATCGTAGCCAGATTAGTGAATGGACACGTATTCGTCCGGGGTTTACCAATCATCTACTTGCTGATCTGTTACTAGGCAGCTTGATAAAACTACAGCAACACGAACCGAGCCTAACCAACGATTATATCACTGAACAAGCTAAGCTCTGGTTAGAAGCATGCCAGTTATCTGAAAATCATGTAGACAGCCTTAAAATAGACGCTGATTCAGGGATGCTAAAACTGATCAGAATCAGCTGCTGCTTAGTTTATAAGTGCGACTCTAGAAAGTATTGCGACGATTGCCCAAGACACCCCGACAACAAAAAAACAGCTCAATAACACCCTCTATTTTTAAAAGCCAATAAAGCTCGTTTAATTTCACTGAAGCGCTTTATTGGTCTAGGCACAGGACTGACATGTTTCAGCTTTCAAACATCAAAATTGTTCGTGATGAACGAACGATTCTCTCAATTGAAGACCTCACGATTCCGACCAACGAACTGACCGTCGTTCTTGGCCATAATGGTTCGGGTAAATCTACACTCGTTAATTTGCTCTCAGGGCAGATGTCACCAGATCATGGCAGCGTGGAACTAGATGGCGCTTCCCTCTCTTCATTCAAAAGCAAAGACTTAGCCAAGCAGATTGCTTATTTACCGCAAAAGCTCCCAGCCTCTGCTGGCTTAACTGTCGAAGAACTGGTTCGTTTAGGGCGTTTCCCATGGAGAGGCGCACTAGGTCGTTGGAATTCAGAAGACAAATCGATTATCCAACAAGCGATGGAAAGAACCGGTGTCACTGAATTCTCACAAGCTTTGGCGGATGATTTGTCTGGAGGAGAACGTCAACGAGCATGGGTCTCTATGTTACTGGCTCAGCAGTCACCGGTATTGATCCTTGATGAACCGACCTCTGCATTGGATGTTCATCATCAGTTTCAGCTAATGGGCTTACTGTCTGAACTCAACAAAAAAGAAGATGTTGGGGTGATCGTTATTTTGCACGATTTGAACCTAGCGCTTCGTTACGCGACGCACATTGTCGCCCTGAAAAAAGGTCAGATTGCGTTCGAAGGCAGCGCGGATAAGTTACTCGATGAAGAAGCTTTGTCAGCACTGTATGAGTCCCCTATCCGATTGATCGATCATCCAGTTCCAGCTAATACTGCAGCAAGTGAGAAGGTTGCAGTCGTCTGTGAATAGTTCGGGCATTTCAGTTTAAGTCTAAGCGTTAGGCTCTAAGTTCTAAGTTCTAAGTTCTAAGTTCTAAGTTCTAAGTATAATTAAGGCCATTGAAATCATAAACTTCAATGGCCTTTTCGTTTTTCGCTCGCTCGCTAGCTAGCTAAATAATAAATAATTAAATAACCAGATAACCAAATAACTAGCTAAGCTGAGACTCTCTCGCTTCTTGGCTACTGAAACCACGTAAAATATTAAACAGGGTAATCAGTGTGAACAACATGATGACAAGCGATAGATGCCACGCTTCTCCTAGCCCTAACTGAACCAGCCCCATACTCACCATTGAAGACACCACCATCTGCCCTCCGCCAGACATCGCAGCAGCCGCGCCAGCGTTCTTCTTATAAGGCAACATCACCAAGGCCTGAGCACAAGGTAACGCAATACCATTGCCAAGAATCATCAAGAACTGGCCAAGCATTAAATACAGTGGCTCAAGTGGACAAAAGAAAAGCCACAACGCTGCAGCAACATGTAATACAGGTGTGCATAACAGAGTTTTCTTGTTACCCAGCATAGGGCGAATACGGTTACATAAGCTTGTTCCGCCCAGCATACCTAATGCAGGAATCACCGCCCACATCGCGTATTCATCAGACGTCATGCCAATCTGGTTTTGCATAATAAATGGCATCACTGATACGGTGGTGATCATCAAGCTAAAGTTAAGCCACCCGATACTCGCAAAGCTCATAAAATAACGAGAAGTAAGTAACTCTTTATATTGAGAAACCATTTTCTTCGGTGAAGGGATAGCCGAAACCTGAGTGACGGTTTCCTTAAACTTGAACGCCAACACCACCCAAGCCAATGAGACATAGCCAAGTAGTGAGATAAACACCATACTCCAGCCAAAGTGGAAGTTAATAAACCCACCGATAACAGGCGCGATCAAAGGTGTTATAGACGCAACCATCGCAATATAAGACATAGCCAAAGGCAAGTCTGCGCCGTTGAATCTATCGCGCGTCGAGGCACGTGCAAGTACAGCACAACAGCCGGTTCCTAGGCCTTGCAGAAATCGCCCCATCACCATATTGGTAAACGAGTGGCTGAAGAAAATGATCATCAATAGTCCCAGCATGGCGATTAATAATCCGCTCAGCAGCACTTTCTTTCGCCCAAGAGCATCGGAAATAGGGCCATAAATAAACTGGGAAGGCCCAAAACCTAATAGGTACACGCTTACCAATAGCTGAGCTTGCTCTAGTGATACATCGAAGTCTTTGGCGATCCAAGGTAGTGATGGAAACACAAGCCCCATACTGAGCTGACCGATACTGATGACCAAACACGCAAGTAAGATCGATTTAAAATCAAACCGACGACTCATCGTTTAATACGTCCGTTCGAAGAAAAAACGTGCGTACCTAAGCCGCAACATAAAAACAGAGAAAATAGCGGAAACGCTGCTGGCGAGTTGTTCATAATGCTCCGACTGGATCAAATAGAGAAAGGCACAGTAAACATACGTGAGCTTGTATAATCATACAATAGGCGTTCAACTAAATATGTGAATAGTCACTTTTCAGCAACCTCAGCTTTCCGCCTGCCCACGACAAGCGCTAGACTAACACTAGATGCTCATAATCAAGGGACTTCAATGAACACTCATCACCGTATTTTTTCATGTGCTTTGGCGCTGCTTGCCCTTGCTCCTACAACGTCAGCCTTTGCGTGGCAGGCAGAGAAGATCACCGACGGACTCATGATCCCTTGGGGGTTGGCTTATATCAACGACAACTCCATGCTAGTAACAGAAAAATCAGGCGTCATTAAACACATTGATTTAAAGACCGGCGATCAAAACACATTGTTCAGGCTGCCAAATGTTTGGGCGAAAGGCCAAGGTGGATTATTGGATATCGCACTCTCCCCTTTTGAAAACGGAAAGTTCTACGTCACTTATAGTAAAGAGGTCGATGGTGAAGGTGTAACGACACTGGCTTCTGCTAATTACAGTAATAATGAAATCACGAATTGGACAGACGTGTTTGTGTCGAAATCCAAAACGGACACAGGGCGTCACTTTGGTAGCCGTATCACCTTTGATGAGAGCCACCTGTATTTTTCAATCGGCGATCGTGGTGACAGGGACAACGGCCAAGACACCATGACTCATTCAGGCTCAATATTGCGATTAAATGCCAATGGAAGCACACCAAGCGATAACCCATTCACTGATAACAACAAAGTACTCAATGAGATTTGGAGCTATGGCCATCGTAATCCACAGGGGCTGTTCTATGATGCTCCGACTCAAAAACTTTGGTCGATTGAACACGGCCCGCGCGGTGGTGATGAAATCAACCTAATAAAAGCAGGCGCCAACTATGGATGGCCAGTCACATCACACGGAAAAGAGTATTGGGGCCCAATTAACGTTGGCGAGTCTAAAACCAAAGATGGTATTGAAGCGCCTAAAAAAGTCTACGTTCCTTCAATCGCTCCGGGGAGCTTGATTGTTTACCAAGGCGATAAATACCCAGAGTTAAAAGGAAAGTTGCTGGCTGTCGCACTTAAGCTTACTCACATTAATATTGTGACAGTCAATGAACAAGGTGAGGCAATCAAGGAAGAGCGTATTTTAGAAGACTTAGGCGAAAGGATAAGAGACATCGAAAATTCACCAAGCGGCGACATCTTTTTCAGTACCGATAATGGCAACCTGTACCGCTTGAAAAAGTAGTCTAGTTCTCGTTCAAGTAAAGACATTTTCCTTACAACGACAGTGATAAATATAAGCCGTTAAAAGTGGGCTCAACACCCAGTTACCGGCTTCTAATTTGCAAAAATAAATGCGCTAAAACAGTGCATTCACTCCAAATTCGTCATCAATTTCGACCACCATTTTCACAAAAATGACAACAAATCACCATACAACTGTAACTCCATGATATTTAAGGAATGCAAAGTTTGACTACCCCCAAGTTTCTGCAACCTTTCACTATGGATTCGATTGACTATCCCCTGATTTGATTTAGACTTCATCTCGGCTAGAAAGAAAGTTCTTTGTATATAAACATTTCGTTGGATTACTAGTAACCCCGTTGTGTTGTACGCAATAGCAATAAACTTTTCCGCGCTATCAGTGCCACAATTGGCTCATAATAAAAATTTAATTTTAGGATATCATCATGTCTAACACAGTTACTGGTAAAGTAAAATGGTTCAACGAAACTAAAGGCTTCGGCTTCATCGAGCAAGAAAACGGCCCAGACGTATTCGCACATTTCTCTGCAATCACAGGCGACGGTTTCAAAACTCTTGCTGAAGGCCAACAAGTTGAGTTCACTGTATCTCAAGGTCAAAAAGGCCCTCAAGCTGACAGCATCAAAGTACTTTAATTTAGTATTTTAAAGCTTTCTAAAAATAGCCAGCCTCTGCTGGCTATTTTTTTACCCTCTATTCAGAGATTTAAGGTAATATTCCCCCCTCACTATTTCTACCTAAGACACCCCCTCAATGGCTCTTAAACCGACAATCTACAAGTTTCGTATCTCTTTAACCGATATGAATCGCGACTATTACGACTCTTTTAATCTAACGGTTGCACAACACCCTTCTGAAACAGAGCAGCGCATGATGGCGCGTATCATTGCTTTCTGTATCAATGCATCTCCTGAACTTGAGTTCACTAAAGGGTTGTCTAGTATTGAAGAACCCGATTTATGGCAGAAGTCGTTAGATGACCAAATCTTAGAGTGGATTGATGTGGGTGAACCCGATCCAGAACGCGTTAAGAAAGCGACTCGCTTATCTAAGTCTGTGAGCGTGTTCAGCTTCAACACTAAATCGAATGTTTGGTGGGAACAAAACAAAGGTAAGTTCGGTTACCTGAAAGCTCAAATCGTTCGTCTAGACAACGATGGTATTGAGCAACTAGCAGCGATGACACAACGTACGATGGACCTTTCAGTAATGCTGTCGGGTAACTCTGCGTTCGTAAACAGCGACACGCAATCTGCAGAAGTGACGTGGGAAGAGCTACAGAGTAATGACTGAGATCCAAACTCAGACTGAACCTCAGCGCCAAACTAAGCTCGAAGCGTGTTTGCAGCTCTCAGGCCTCGATTCAGTCAAAGCGCTGACGACTGGCTATGAAAAAGAGCTATCGTCATTTATTGATGAAAACCATGCTCTGTTTAAGCACGCTTGCGAGAACAAGCCGGACAACTCTGCACGTCAGACGTTGCTTGGCCTGTTAACCAAGGTACATATCGATGCAAGCTATCGCTTTGAAAGTAATAAAGAAGCGAATGAAGCGATGCAAAATGTATTCGATAATACAGTGGGGACTGAGCACAGCGATAAGTTTCAAAACTCTAACGCTCAGCAGTTACAGTTAATCACTCATTTGTGGTTGTTCATTCAAGGACGACTAGGAATGGATTACAGCCTTGCTAATGATCATGCTGCTGTAGCCGCTACTCTGTTGTCTCGCATATCGAGAAGCAGTGATGATGAGATTCGCATAGAGTTTATGGCCAGTTTTTATGATGGTTTAAACCTCTATCAAGCTGAGAATAAGCCGTCCGGTTTTGTTCACCACTTTAAGCGTTTGTTTAATCTTACTTAAGCATTCCACCAGCTGCTGTACCCAAATTTGCGCTTTATAGATTCTGTAGAGCGCATCTAATTTCCGGTCCAACCAACCCACATCGAAAATGCAGATTCCCTATTACGCTCGTTCCTCACTTTAGGGAATGACGAAAGTAACTAAGTCACTCATTCTGCAAGATCATCAGTGTTTGCTTCTAATAGGCTGGCGTAGAATACACTCTGAACCCCCACCCTCGTATTTTACCTCACTCGCCGTCATCCTCGAGAAGGAGGAACGACTGAGTCGGGGATCTCCCGCTAACCACACTAATAAACGCCTAATCAAAACAGATTCCCTATTACGTTCGTTCCTCACTTTAGGGAATGACGAAAGTGAATGAGTCGCTCATTCTTCACTCTAGGTAATGACGACATTTGTAGTCATTACAATTAACTTCATTACAGGCGTAAAAAAGCCCCGCAGAAAGCGAGGCTTAGAATATTTTCAACGAACATCAATTTACAGAGGCTAAATCGCGTTCATCCAGTGACGACACGTATTAACGCAGGCCGTGTAAGAACTCGTGGCGCGTTGCTGGGTTTGATCTGAAGATACCGCCCAATGCTGTTGTTGTCGTTTCGCTGGTTGCGTCCATTACACCACGAGATTTTACGCAGTAATGAACCGCATCCATGGTTACAGCAACATCATCCGTTTCTAGTAGCGTTTGCAATGCTACAAGGATTTGCTGTGTCATGCGCTCTTGAACTTGTGGACGCTGAGCAAAGAAACGAACGATTCTGTTGATCTTCGAAAGACCAATGATCTTACCTTGAGGAATGTAAGCGACTGCGGTTTTACCATCAATGGTCACTAAGTGATGCTCACATGTGCTGGTGACGGTAATGTCTTTTACACGAACCATTTCACGAACACCCATCTTGTTTTCGATCACGGTGATTTTAGGGAAATTGGCGTAATCCAAACCAGAGAAAATCTCATCCACATACATTTTTGCAATACGTTGCGGTGTTTCTTCCAGACTGTCATCTGCAAGATCAAGTTCAAGGAGAGTGAGAATCTCACGCATATGGTGTTCGATTCGTTCCTTTTTCTCTTCTCGGCTAACCTGATTAGGACGCATTGGTGTCTCTAATCCGCGGCTTGCTAGCGCATCTTTAACCAACTTCGCTGATTCGCTAAGACCTGACATTGAACTTCCTCTTTTAATACCCCTTCTGGATGGCAAACAAGGATACTCGGAATTTTGAATAAATACACCCATATTTTAAGGGAGGTCATTATTTACGGGGCTTAAACTATGCTAAAGTGGCTGCAATTTCGTTGGCGAACAACCGTGATTTGATAATTATTGAGCCACCATTGCCAACCACTAAATCAAAATAATAACGACCAAAGGATTTCAATTATGGGCTGTTGCGACGCTCCGGGCTTGATGCCAATTGAAGAAGCACTAGATAAGCTGCTATCGCCAATTAAACCTATTCAAACGACCTTATCATTGCCATTAGCAGAAGCATTGGGTTACGTACTTGCTGAAGATATTCTGTCCCCTATTTTCGTCCCTCCTTTTGATAACTCAGCAATGGACGGCTATGCACTGCGCTTAGCAGACTTAGAGAACGGTAAAGTTCTTCCATTAGCAGGCAAGTCTTTTGCGGGCCAACCGTTCGAAGGTGAATGGCCAGCAAACACCTGTATTCGCATTATGACAGGCGCAAAGATCCCGGAAGGTTGTGACGCCGTAATCATGCAAGAAAATACGGCCGAAACTGAGGCTGGTATTGAGATTCAACAAGACGACATCAAGCCGAACAATAACATTCGCCCTACTGGTGATGATATCAAGCAAGGCGATATCGTACTTAGCCGTGGTGAGCGTTTAACACCTCGTGACATCCCAATGATTGCTTCATTAGGTGTGAGCCACGTGACAGTGTTACATAAACCTAAAGTCGCTTTCTTCTCTACTGGCGATGAGCTAAAGCCATTAGGTCAACCGCTTGAAGACGGTCAGATCTACGACAGTAACCGTTACGGTATTAAACCATTAATCGAAGCATTTGGTTGTGAAGCTATCGACTTGGGTATCATCCCAGATTGCCCTGCAACGCTTAAAGAAACGTTCGAGAAAGCACAGCAAATAGCAGACGTGGTTGTGACTTCTGGTGGCGTGAGTGTTGGTGAGGCGGATTACACCAAAGATATTTTGGAAGAGATCGGCCAAATCGGCTTCTGGAAACTGGCAATTAAACCGGGCAAACCGTTCGCATTTGGTGAGTTGGATAACGCGTGGTTCTGTGGCTTACCGGGTAACCCAGTGTCGGCGATGATGACCATGTATGTTTTGGTTCAGCCTATGTTAGCTAAATTGGCTGGTCACGCAGCATGGACAGCACCAGAGTCGATTCCTGCTATCACTAAATCTGCATTCAAAAAAGGCCCAGGCCGTACTGATTACCAACGTGGTATCTACTCGATTGAAAACGGTCAGTTTGTAGTAGAAACAACAGGTAACCAAAGTTCAGGCGCTTTCCGCTCAATGAGCTTAGCAAACTGTTTTGTGGTACTAGAGCGTGAACGTGGCCGTGTTGAAGTCGGTGAAACGGTTCAGATTCAACTGTTTAACTCGACGCTTTACTAACGAGGCTTGATGATGGAAATACTGTCTGATGCTGAGATGCTTCGCTACAACCGTCAAATCATTCTTAAACAGTTTGATTTTGAAGGCCAAGAGGCGCTGAAACAGAGCTCAATCTTGGTACTGGGTGCCGGCGGCTTGGGTTGTGCCTCTGCGCAATACCTTGCGACCGCGGGTATTGGTAAGCTGACACTGATCGACGATGATATTGTCGAGCTTTCAAATTTACAGCGACAAGTACTTCACACCGATGCTGATATTGGTAAGAAGAAGGTCGATTCTGCCGCTGAATCGTTACAGATACTGAACCCTCACCTGACGATTGAAACTGTTGACCACAGGCTTGATGACCAAGCACTTGGCAAGTTGATTGAAGCACATTCACTTGTTCTTGATGCCAGTGACAACGTTGAAACGCGCAATCAACTCAACCGCTTGTGTTACGCCTCTAAAACGCCACTCGTATCAGGTGCAGCGATTCGCATGGAAGGTCAGATTAGTGTGTTCACTTATCAAGACGCAGATGCACCGTGTTATCAGTGCTTGAGTGCTCTATTCGGCAACGCTGCTCTAAGCTGTGTTGAAGCTGGTGTGATGGCGCCTGTTGTTGGCATGGTGGGCGCGGCTCAAGCTTTGGAAGCTATCAAGGTTATTGCTAAGTTTGGACAACCAAAGCAAGGCAAGCTTTTAATTCTCGATGCCATGTCTCATAGCTGGCGTGAAATGAATTTAATGAAGATGCCTAATTGTTCGGTGTGTGGATAAGCTAAGTCCTATCCCCTCTTATCGAAAACCTAAGCCTTGACTAAAAGTCAGGGCTTTTTTAGAGCTCAACATCAGCTTCTCAAATCGATTTATCAATTTGAAAGACTCTATGAGAGATTAATTTCATTTGAGTTCTCATTTTGAGAATACAATAAAAACCCCAGCACCCAAAAATATAAACAATAAAAATCAATAGCTTAAAATTGGCACGTAACTTGTAAAAGTATCTAGACCTTCCATGACAAGGATGTAGATATGAGAATTACAACGTTAAGTTTGCTATTAAGTGCGCCCCTAGTCGCCAACGCAGCGCCATTCGATACATGTCCAAGTAAGGCGTACCTCTTTCAATCCACCCCAGTGCAAGTTTGGGGCGTTAATCTAGTGACAGGTTCAACCACCCTGTTAGAAGACGATACAGGTATGAATGCCAACATCAATGGTGTCGGTTTCGACTTTCAAGACAGATATATTTATGGCTATGACACCACCAACAAACGCTTGGTGCGCCTTGGACAGGATTTCCAAGCTGAAGTCATCAATACCAGTGGATTGCCCACCGATCACACCTTTTATGTAGGTGACGTATATGATCACGTTTACTACTTATACCGTACAGGAAAAGGGCTATTCACCGTTGACCTATCTCCTTTAGATACCGACCCAAACGCGACCGTTACGGTTAACAAAATAGCTGGTAGCCCGGCAACCGTAAAACTGACCGATTTTGCTTTCCACCCAAGTGATGGATCTTTGTATGGTATTGATAACAACTCGGGTGGCCTGTACAGCTTCAACCCCACTACAGGCGCAGAAACCTACATTGGTGACACCGGAGAAACAGGTACATTCGGCGCAGGTTATTTCGATGTAAACGGCTACTACTACGTATCTCGAAATCAAGACGGTAAGATTTACCGAATCAACTTATCTCCTGACAACGCGACCAATATCGCTGCTGGGATTGTTCCGGCGGTTGAATTTGTATCGAATGGCCCAGCTTCTGGTCAAAACGATGGTGCTCGTTGTGCTAATGCACCTGTTGTTGATGAAGACTCAAACATCGACTTCGGTGATGCTCCAGACAGCTACCTAACGTTACTGGCGAGCAATGGCCCTCGACATGAACTCGATGGCATCACATGGTTAGGTACAACTCCTCCAGATGCGGATCTAGATGGTTATGTCACACCTCAATCAGATGAAACTGTCGGGGTGGATGATGAATGGGCCAACGGTGGTATCGGTTTTGTTACCGCACTTGAAGCCGGACTTGATTCAAAAGTTGTGATTGAAGCTTCAACAACCGGTTACCTTTCAGCTTGGATAGACTGGAACCAAGATGGCAGCTTCGATGGCGCCAACGAGCAAGTGTTTACAGATTACGCGCTCGATGCTGGTGAAAACGATCTGTTCCTTAATGTTGATATCAACGCACTAACCGGTACTACGTGGGCTAGATTTAGATTCAGCCAACAAACCAACCTAAGTTATTTTGGCGGTTCAACCTCTGGTGAGGTGGTCGATATTCAAGTCGATGTCCTTAACGATGGTGCCACCGCTCGTTACTTCCCAAGTGCTTCTGGCTACGCAACGCTCGCGTACGAAGATAACTGGCCATATAAAGCCGACTACGACATGAACGATGCTGTTCTTATGTATCGCATTACCGAGATCCTTAAAGATGGAAAGGTCGTTAAATCCACCATCGACGGACGCTTAGCTGCTGTCGGGGCATCGTACAGAAATGGGTTTGCTGTTCGACTTCCTAACCTAGACCCGAGCTTGGTGAGTAGTGGTAGCTCTTACATGAAACACAACGGTGTATTCACTGACTTTGACCTAGAAGATGGACGTAGCGAAGCAATCTTTGTTATCGCCAATGACCTGACAGAAAAAATCAGCACTGGCTGTACCTTCTACCGCACCAGTAATGGATGTAAAGAGGATGAGCAGTTCTCATTCCAAATTGGTATTACTTTAGCCGGTGACGGTGTGAGTACTGGCAGTTGGACCGATATGCCTTACGACCCGTTCATTTTTGCAACGCCTGGGTATTATCACGGTGAAAACCTACCTCTACATCCAGGGCGCAGCTGGGAGGTTCACTTGCCAGACCAAGCTCCAACCGAGGCATTTGATACCACTAACCTCTTTGAAGCTGGATTAGGCGTCGATGACAGTAATCCATCAACAGGTAAATACTTCAAAACAGCAGAAAACCACCCTTGGGCTCTCATAGTAACTTCGGATGACGAATGGGAGTGGCCTCTAGAGTACGTCGATATTGTTACCGCTTACCCAGAGTTTAAAGAATACGCAGAATCCGGCGGTGACACGAACCAAACATGGTACCAATCACCTGCAGACAACCAACATTACGAACCATAAGGAGAGACGTTATGACTATTCACACTAAACAATATCGAGACAATCATTGCGTTGATTCAAGCCGCAATCTCTCTGAGGAAGAACGTATGTCTGTACAAAGCACTTGGAACATGAAGAAGTCACTAGCCGTTATTTTAGCTACAGCTCCATTGGTATTAGCCGGTTGTGGGGGCGGTGGTGGTGGCGGCGGAAGTGCATCTACTCCATCGCCATCGACACCCTCGACACCTGCAACCCCGTCGACTCCGGTAACAGCAACGACTCCGGTAACAGCAACGCCTTCGCCGTCTCCCGCGACAAGTGCGGTAGCAGCGCAAAGCTATACGATGAGTGATTTGGTGGTACCTGACGGGTTTGACTACAACTCTGTTGAACAGTTTGATCTCGACATCGACATCAGCAGCATTTCGACAGATCGTTCTTTTGTGACCGTTTATAGCCGATTTAGCACAAGAGATGACTCAACCTTGAAGCCGGATTACTCCAGCAAGGTCATTGCAGGCCCACTAGATAATGGTGTGTTCGCCTCGAACTTTGCAGCCCCAGTAAACCATGAAGCACTCTTGATAGAGATTTGGTTCTACGATGGTCAACCACCATTACAACAAGTAGTTTCTGGCGGTGACTCTCAGATTGTCTGGCAGTAAGTCGTTTAACAGCAAGTAACATGTCGTTAGCGAGATCTCTGACGAAACAGATTCAAAATGGATTGTTTGTAAGTAGAAAGTGAGCAGAAATGCTCACTTTTTTACTTTCGTCGAAGAGCAGTTAATTCAGCTTTCTTAGCGAGTAGCATTCACTTTACCACCAATCTCACTTATATTTTCAACATAACCTTCAAAGACTTACTCTCATGAAACAGTTAAAAATAGGTCTATTTATCTTAATGTGTGGCGTAGGCATGTTAGTTGCCCTTGCCTATTTCCCGCTAACATCAGAGACAGGACAACGCATTCAAGCCAAAGTAATTTCGAACACGCTGACTCAATCCTTAGATGGACACAGGCGTTATCTTACGGTTCAGACAAAAGATAATGACGTATTTCGCGTCTCTATTGCTCCAACCACAGACTGCCCTATTGATTCTGTGGTCGCGCTTGATACATTAAACAATCAAATAACCGGACAAAGCAGTTATCAGTTCATCCACTGTCGAGCTGCACAGTAACGGGCTATACAACAACGGTATTCGTAAAAACGACAGTAACCTCTCTAACAACAAGAATCGCTCTAACACTGTATTAGCTAAAACAGTAGTAATGCATAACAACAATAATCGCTAAAACAACAAGAATGGATATAACAATAATGAATCAGCCACTCATCTCACCACAACAACTTCAACAACGTTTGCTAGCAGAAGACAATATCATCCTCCTCGACGCCAGTATCGAGTTTCAAATTCCAAGCGAGTCAGAGAAGATCAAAGGACAAATGATTCCTGGGGCTATTCGTTTTGACTACGACAAAGATTTTTGTAACAAGCACACTCTGCTTCCTCACATGTTCCCGACCGAAAAACACTTCAACACAAGTGCACAAGAAATTGGCATCAATCAAGACAGCACGATTGTGGTTTACGATAACGCCGGAACCTTCGCTTCGCCCCGTGCGTGGTGGATGTTTATGGCAATGGGACACAACAACGTATACATCTTAGATGGTGGTTTACCTGCGTGGATCGAAGCTGGTTACGCGACAGAGACTGACTATCGAACCGAAGTGAAAACGGGCAACTTTGAAGGCCATATTCAAGACAACTATTTTGTCAGTGCTCAGCAGATTGAAAGTTGCTCAACTGATAAGAGCGCAAACATTGTAGACGCGCGTTCTCAAGCTCGCTTCGATTCAGAAGTTCCTGAACCACGTGAAGGCTTACGTAGTGGCCACATCCCAAACTCAGTTTGCTTACCGTTCGCTCAAGTACTAAATGATGGCAAATTAAGAACTCAACAAGAGTTAATTGAGATATTTTCCACCATAGAGATCACCCCTTCTCAACCTATGTTCTTTAGCTGTGGCTCTGGAGTAACAGCCTGCATCATATTATTGGCCGCTAAACTCGCTGGCTATACAGGTGAAATGGGCGTTTACGATGGCTCATGGACTGAGTGGGGCGCTAACGAGAAGCTACCTATCGCCGTAACTGAAAAGTAATTCAACTTCACTTAGTGCTACTGTTAACCATACTGCTAGAACATACGACGTGCGCATAACAAGCTTATTCACAGTGAGAATAAAACCTCATGGAGTAAGCTTTTTACTCTGTAGCTAACGGCTACCTCCGCTTGAAGCCAGAGCTCGATTAGCGTTACTGCTATAAACGACGACCGTTTGCTAACTATAAACTGTGATTAACCATGGGTTATTCGTTATCAAAATTCTGAATACTAATATTTCGCTCAAGAATCTCTGCTCGTAGTCGTTACACTATTTAATCATTAATACTTTCATTATTGATATTTGTATCCTTCGTTGCATGAATCACGCTGACAATCCACTAGTTTGTCACTTGCTCTCTGTTTAAGTAGTAATTAACAAAAGGCATCTCATGGCTCTATTTAAGAAAAATATCTGGTCGCTGTATGTTCTGATCGTACTGCTTACCCTGATACTTTTCGCTGTGTTGGGCGTAAGCAAGTGGCAAGCAAACAGAGATGACTTTACGGAGCAACAGCACATTCAGGTAGAACTTTTTTCTAGCTCTGTTAGCTCGCTGATGACCAGCCAAGAAGCACTACTTGAAGTTGTAGGGCACCAGTTAGCCCAACAATCTGATTTTACTCGCACGGCTTCTATCCAGATTCGACCAATATTAGATAAGCTACTTGATACTCACCCCGCGATAGCCGCATTTGGGTTACTTAATCCTGAAGGTGATTACCTTGCAATTAGCTCAAACCTACAGCTGTCCGATCAGCATAATTTGCTTAACGACTCATACACCAGAGATTCATTTCTCGAGGCCATATCTAGCGAAAAAATGGTGTTGGGACGTACCTATTTCCAGGACTCACTTAACAGCCTAGTAATTCCACTAAGAAAGTCGATTTCAATCGATGGCAAGCATGTCGATGCGGTCATGACTGCGGGTTTGCGTTTGGACAGTACGATCGTATTTGAAAGCAACGCACACGCAGGTAGCTACAACACGTTAACTTTGCTTAGAACAGACAACTATCGTCAGTTCTTTTCTAGCGACATCGAATCTCTTGACGCCTATTTGAAGCCTGTTGCTAACGACCTGATGAAGCGCATTACCAAAAACTTTTTAGAACAAGTGAATGTCAGCGTCAAAGGAGCAAAAACCGGTAAAGACACGTACTCTTTCAGTATCAGTGACGACACATACCACTCGCTCGTTAGCGCTCAATACATTCCAGACTACAAGCTTTGGGTTGTCGGCCGCACAGATCTATCGCACGTCGATGGCATATTCGTAAAAGAGTTTGGCATTCTTTTTGTTGCCTTTATTTTTCTTCAATTTGGTTTCTACTTTTTAGTAAAATCGATTGCCAAGAACGAACAACGTACTCGAAGCCAACTCATCTACCAAGCGAATCATGACCCGTTAACCTCTCTACCCAACCGTTTATACATGCGTAGAAACATTAGTAAATGGATTGAAGATGAGTCAGAGCCGTTCTCACTATTGTTTATCGATATCGATAACTTCAAGTGCGTCAACGATACCCACGGACACGACTTCGGTGACAAGGTGCTCAAGCAAATCGCTTTACGTTTGATGAGATTCCGCTCTCGAGTAAGCCTATTGGTGCGCGAATCCAGTGATGAGTTTTTATTCTTAACGCCTTTATCGAATGAAGTGGAAATTAAACGACTCGCCAAGCGAATTATTGAAGTACTGTCTCAACCTTATGAAGTCGAAAGTGCACAGTTCTTGTTAGGTTGCAGCATCGGCGTAGCGCGTTTTCCTGAACACGGAAAAGATTTAGATAGCCTGTTACGCTCTGCCGACATTTCCATGTACAAAGCGAAGCAGCAGCAAAACTCGTACAGTATTTTTACAACGGAGATGCAAGACGCCCACCTCTACAAAATGAAAGTAGAACAAAGGCTACGTATCGCGATCGAGAAACAAACTCTGTTCATGGTATTCCAGCCACTGGTCCGTGCTGATGAAAGTATTCACGGTGTAGAAGCACTCGTTCGCTGGATTGATGACGAGCTGGGTTTCGTTCCACCAGATGTCTTTATACCTGTGGCTGAAAACACTGGCTTAATGCAAAAGCTCGGCACTTTTATTATTGAGTCCAGCATTATGCAGATCGCTCATTTGCACCGAACAACGGAACAAAAGATCGGGCTTTCGATCAACATATCTGTTCGACAGTTTTCTCACCGATCTTTCTCTGAGCATTTATTCACAACGCTGGAGAAGTATCAGCTCTCTGCAAGTTGTCTAACATTAGAGATCACTGAAAGCCTGTTCATTGAAGACGTAGACATAGTAAAACCTATTTTCGAGGCCTTACACGAAAAGAATATTAAAATATCTTTAGATGACTTCGGTACGGGCTATTCATCACTAAGCATGTTGAAAGCACTCCCTATCGATGAACTAAAAATCGATAAGAGCTTTATTGAGAACATTGCTGTCGATCAGCAGTCACTCACCATGGTGCAAAACATCATCGCAATCGGTAAGAACTTCGGCATGGTGGTATTGGCAGAAGGCGTAGAATCAAACGAGCACTTCGCGATTCTAAAGGCATGTGGATGTGACTTAATGCAAGGCTACTACTTCTCTCGCCCTATTCCTTATGATGAGCTATGTAAGTATCTGACACCTACTCTGGTCGAGAAAGAAGAACTACCTGAGGCTTTGCTGCGTAATTCAATGGAACTAAATC